>JAIEQO010000918.1 GCA_019747655.1 Gemmataceae bacterium
GCGGCGGTGGAGGCCGGCGAGTTCGCCGCCGCCGAGGGCTGGCTCCGCCGGGCCGTCGAGGCCGAGCCGGCCGACGCCGAGGCCCTCAACAACCTGGTCGTCGCCCTCCGGTCCCAGGGGAAGGACGAGGAGGCCGCCCGGCTCGGCCGGCGGCTGGAAACCCTCCAGCAGGACCTCCGCCGGCTTACCGAGCTGCTGCGGCAGATCGGCCCCCGGCCGGACGACCCCGGCCCGCCCCACGAGGCCGGGGTGATCGCCCTGCGGGTCGGCCGGACCGAACAAGGGCTGAAGCTCTTCCAGGACGCCCTCCGCCGGGACCCCGACCACCGGCCGACCCACGCCGCGCTGGCCGCCCACCACCGCCGGTCGGGCCGGCTGGACCTGGCCGAGGTCCACCACGGCCTCGCGGAACGGCCCCGATGACGCGCATCCTCGACCGGCTCCGGCCCGCCGCCCGCACCGTCCTTCGGCCCGCCCGGTGGGGCCGGGCGGGCGTCGTCCTCGTCCTGGCCGTCGGCCTACTGACCTGGCACGCCGTCCGGCTGGGGCGGGCCCACCTGGCGACCACCCGGGCCGAGGACGCCCTCGCCCGGTACGACTTCGCCGCCGCCCGCCGGCACGCCGAACTGGCCGGGGAACTCCGCCCGCGGAAGCCGGCGGTCTGGCTCCTCGCCGCCCAGGCGGCCCGCCGGGACGGCGACCTGGACGGGGCGGCCGCCCTCCTCCGGCGGTACACCGCCCTGGCCGGGTCGACCCCGGACGGGCGGCTGGAAGAGACCCTCCGGCTCGCCCAGGGGGGCGACATCGAGCGGGACGTGTACGACCTGATGGGCAAGGCCGACGCCGGCCACCCGGCGACCGAGCAAATCCTGGAGGCGCTGGCCGTCGGGTCGGTCCACGTCTACCACTTCGACCGGGCCGGGTTCTGGGTCCGCCACCTCCTCGACCGGTTCCCGAAGAACCCGGTCGGGCGGCTGATCCGGGCCCAGATGGACGACGTGCTCGGCAAGCGGGACCGGGCCGCGGCCGGCTGCCGCGGCCTGCTGGCCGACTTCCCCGACAACCGGGAGGCGAAGGTCCTGCTGGCCGGCCTGCTGCTCCGCGAGCAACAATTCGCGGAGGCGGCCGACCTGTACGAGGGCCTGCGGCGGGACCGGCCGGACGACCTCCGCCCGCTCTTGGGGTTGGCCCGCTGCCGGGACCGGATGGGACAGGGTGAGGAGGCCCGGCCGCTCGTCCGGGAGCTGGAGGAGCGGTTCGGCGGGCACAGCGAGGCCCTGCTGGAGTGCGGGCGGTCCGCCCTGGCCGACGGCCGGGTGGGCGACGCCGAGCGGCTCTTGCGGCGGGCCGCCGAGTTGGCCCCGAACGACCACGAGGTCCACTACCAGCTCGGGCTCTGCCTGGAGCGGGCCGGGAAGCCGGACGAGGCCCGGCACCACGCCGAGCGGTTCAAGGCGGTCGAGGCCGACCTGCGGCGGATGGACGACCTGCTGAAGGCGGTGGTGAACAACCCTCGCGACCCGGCCCCCCGGCGGGAGGCCGGGCTGATCTGCCTGCGGAACGGCCAGCCGGCCGAGGCCCTGCGGTGGCTCCAGGGGGCGCTGGAGGCCGCCCCCGGGGACAAGGCCACCCACGCCGCCCTGGCCGACTACTACGACCAGACCGGCGAGCGGGACAAGGCCCGCCACCACCGCCGGCTGGCCGAGTGAGCCGGGCCGGCCCTTGTCGGGGCCCCCGGCCGGGGGTTATGCTGGTAGGGCCCGGCCAAGTGGCGGAATGGCAGACGCACTCGACTCAAAATCGAGCGCCCCAAAGGCGTGTGGGTTCGAGTCCCACCTTGGCCAGTAAGGGTTTACGTCAACTGCCCGTCCCCCCGGAACTGGCCGGGGCAGTGAATCGGGGCAGTGAATCCGGGTCTGCCGGGGGTTCCCCGGCCCATGTCCCGTCACGTCGAAGGCCCGTGGTATCGCACGTCGAAAGACACCTGGTACGCCACCCTCAACGGGAAGAACGTCAGCCTCCGTGTGAAGGGGGAGGCCAGCAAGCCGGAGGCCGTGAAGGCGTGGCACCGGCTGATGGCCGACGGCGGGACCCTTCCCCCGGCCCGTGACAAGCCGGTGTCACCGACCCCCGACCCGAAGCCCCTCCCCGTCCGTGACACCCCGTCGTCATCGACCGACACGGTGAAGGCCGTGGCCGACCGATTCATCCTCGATGCCCGCTCCCGCCTCAAGCCGAACACGGTCCGCATCTACGCCTACGATCTCGGCACCTTCAGCCGGGAGGCGGGTAGCCTCCCCCTGTCCGCCGTCGGTCCGGCCCACGTCGGCCGGTGGGTGAGCGGGTTGGGCGTGAACCCGACGACGAAGGGGATGATGCTCCGGTCGGTCGGGGCGTTCTTCGGGTGGGCGGTCCGGATGGGGATGCTGGACCGGAACCCGGTGAAGATGGTCGCCAAGCCCAAAGGCCGAAGCCGCTCGCAATCGGCGGTCATCGGGGAGGCCGACCACGGGAAGTTGGTAGAGGCCGCCACCCCCTATTTCCGGGCCGTGCTGGACGTGCTGCACGCCACCGGCTGCCGGCCGTCGGAGGCGGCTTCGCTGACGGCCGAGAACACCGACCTTACCGCCGGGGTGGCCGTCCTCGATGTCCACAAGTGCGACCGCAGCGGTAAGCCCCGGCTGGTGTTCCTCCCGCCCGCCCTGTGCGACCGGTTGAGGGCGTTGGGCCGTTCCCCCGGCCCCCTCTTGCGGACCGCCCGGGGGAACCCGTGGACCGGCCGCACCATCACGCAGGCGATGCGGAAGGCGTGTAAGGCCGCCGGGGTGAAGGCCATCGCCTACGGCTACCGGCACGCCTACGCCACCGAAGCCCTTTCCCGGGGCGTCCCGGATGCCACCGTGGCCGCCCTACTCGGCCACGGGTCAACGGCGGTGTTGCACAAGCACTACTCGCACCTGACCAGCCGGGCCGACGTGCTGCGTCAAGCGGCGGCCCGGGTCAGGGGGTGAAGGGTGTAGGAGATGGCCACCCCCGACGCGACCGGCCGTGACCGGTCGCGTCGGTTCAGGCCAGTTGGGAGAGGAAGGGGTCGGCCATCACCGCCGCCAGTACTCCCGCCGCCCACGGCCGTTCCGGGATCGGGTCCGACACCCGGCGGCCCGGCTTCCACCCGACCCCGACCGGGGCCGGTTTCGGCCTCCGGGGTCGGCCGAGCGGGGTGAAGTACCCGCCGGCCGGGTGCGGTTCCAGGCACGCCCGCCAGTGCTTCGTGAGGGCCGCCAACTGGTCGGCCGTGGCCCCGAACCGGGTACACGGCCACGGGTCATCGTCAGGCCAACAGGCCACCCGGAGGGGTATCCCGGTCACGACATCGAAGGGACCCCCTAGACGCCTTAGCGTCTCCGCCCACGGGGGCGGACGGGGTGAGGGGTGCCAGGATGGCGTCAGCGGTCAGCGGTTCATCCCGGGAGGGGTGGGCGGTTACAACCCCCTCCCCCCCTCCACGGTCATCACCCGATCCGCCGTCGGCCGACGGCGGGAAGGAAGGAACTAACTCCCCCTCCCCCGCTCCCCCGTCCGGGGTTAGTTCCTTCCCGGAAGGAACTAACTGGCCGCCCCCCGTCTCCCTGGTCGCCGGCCAGTTAGTTCCTTCCTTCCTTCCCGGATCGGGTTCCGGGTCGGGGTCTTCTAGGGGGAGGAAGGGGGGGAGGGTTGTAACCGCATCCCCCGCACCCGGCCACCAGCATTCCGCCGGGGGTCCGCCGTTCGGGCTTCGGCACTTCCCGGGGTGGGCCATCCCGGCTTCGGCCAGCCACCCCAACGCCTTGCTCACGGCTTCCGCCGGCTCCCGGACCGCCCGGAGAAGGGCCGACTTCTTCACCCCGGGGTCGGTGGTGATAAGGCCGTGAAGCCGTTCGGCCAACGACGGTTCAGCGGCAGAGGCCGCGGACGGCCGGTCCTGACCGGTCGGGCGGGAGTCGGTGAACAGGTCTCGGGCCGACCGGTCGGCGTACCGGATGAACGCCAGGGCGGCCCGGAGATGGGGAAGCCGGATGACGCCTTCCCCGTCCAACGCTGCGTAGATCAGGGCAAGCTTGAGGCAGTGGACGGAGAGCCGGCCGACCGCCTTCCCGTAGTCCCCTCCCGCCTCCGGTAGCCGCTCGAGGCGGACGTACTCCGTGTCCCAGACGGAGGCCGCTTCGGGGGACAGGTGGGCGGGAAAGGGGGCACCGGCCGCCGCCCGAAGGGCGCCGGCCAGCCGGCCGGCGAACCCGTCGGCCACGGCGTAGTAGTCACCGCCGCTCGGCAGGTAGCCGGCCCGCTGAACCCCGACGATCAGGAACCGGTTGATCGTCCCGTTCACGATCTCCGACCGGCCTTTGGTCAACTCCCGAAGTTCCTCCCCTGTCGTCATCCCGATGACGGAGATGTGGGGTTCGGCCACCCCGTACCCGTTGTCCCCCCGGTTCAGGACGGAGAGCCTCACGCCGTCGAAGGCCGCCCGCATGTTCGCTGACAGGATCGACGTTTCCCCCCGGCAGAGCCGAAGGGGCTTGGCGAACTCTTCCTCCACCACCATCAACCGCTTGTCCGTCACCCCGGGGTCATCCCCTCTCGCATCCCGGATGCGGTAGACCAGCCCTTGCCCGCTCCCGAACCCGCCTTCCACACAGGCCGAATGCCATCCCGGATCGACCAGCCCCAACAGGGCGTCGGCCACCGACCAGCACGTCCCTTTTCGGGAGGCCGTCCCCCCGACCAACAGCGTGAACAGGTTCCCGGCGTGCCGCTTCCCGATCCGGTGATGAACCCCCCTCCCGATGACGCTCCCGGCCCCGGTCAGCAGACAGGCCAGCACCCCGGCGGGATCGGCCTCCGTAAGCGGGGCCACCGCCCGGACGTACTCCCCGGTGATTCCGTAAAGGGCGTCAGCCGGGAGGTTAACCGCCTGACCGGTCACGACCAGCCGCGGGCTTTGGCCAACGGGCACGGCCAGCCCCGAACCGTCTAGCTCCACGATGCGGACCCCGAAGTCGGGTAAGGGGTCGGCGGCTACAACCTCCCCCCCTCCCTCCATCGCACCGGGGTCCGGAAGGAAGGAAGGAACTATCCCCTCCGGGGTCCCGGGGGTGGGAACGGGGATCGGGGGGATAGTTCCTTCCTTCCCGGGTTCCGGGGCCGGTTCCCGAGATGAGAGGGGGGGGGGGTTGTAACCGTGTCTCCCCCGACGGCATCCGCCCGGGCTTGCTTCCGGAGCATCCCGGCAACGTGCTTGTCCACGTTCCCGTGTTCCCACGCCGGGGAACAGCGGTCCGCCCACCGGTAGCCGGCTTCCCGGACGACATCCGGGTCATCGCCCCGACGGAGTTGGACACCGGCCAGCCGGCAAAACGCCTCGGTCCGCCCGGGGTACGTCTGCCCGGGGTGGGCGTCCAACTCCCCGCCCCCGACCATGAACACGAACGGGTCGTCCGGGTCCGGGGAGGCCGCTCCCGGGGCACGGGGGGCGGCGGAGGCGCCCCCTACTGGCCGATCGGCCTTCGGGCCGGGCTTTACCCCGTCCGCCTCCCGGATGGCGTCTAGTGCGGGGTCATGCGACCTTCTTTCCGGTCTGCTGTACCAGGGGCGGTTCCGGGGCACAGCCGTAACACGCCCG
>JAIEQO010000848.1 GCA_019747655.1 Gemmataceae bacterium
GGGCGGAGCTACGGCACCGCCGCCCCCCCCGGCCGACCCGGCCCGGGTGATCGCCTCACCGCGATTCGAGTTGAACTACCAGGTCGAACTCCAGGGCTCGTCGAAGGTCGGGCGGATCGACCTGTGGGTCACGCGGGACGACGGCCGGACGTGGGCCTTCTGGAGCCGGCACCCGGGGAACGATCCGGTCGTGCGGGTCGACCTCGGGGCGGCCCACAACCGGCAACTCGAAGGGCTGTACGGCTTTCGGCTGGTCTCGGTCAGCGGGGCCGGGCTCAGCGACACCCCGCCCGCCGGCGGCGACGCCCCGGAGTTCCGCTTGGTCGTCGATCTGACCCGGCCGGACGTGCGGATTTACCCCCCGGAGGCCGATCCGCACGCCCCGGAAGCCCTTGTGTTGCGGTGGTGGGCCGGGGACGCCAACTTCGGGGACGACCCGATCACCCTGGAGTGGAGTGAGACGCCGGCGCCGCCGTGGCGGCCGGTCGTACCGGCGGCCGAGGCCCCCGTCTTGCAGGCCGGGGGCCCGCCGCCCGCCGGGGGAATCCGCCGACTGCCGAACACCGGCCGGTACTCGTGGCGGGTCCCGCCGGGGCTGCCGCCCCGGGTGTATCTCAAGGTCACGGCACGGGATGCGGCCGGGAACACGACCGAGCAAGTGACCCGCGACCCGGTCCTCATCGACCTGACCAAGCCGCGGGCGAAGATCACCGGCATCGGCGGAACGGCCCGGCAGTGACCGGCCCGTTCGCCCGTGCGGCCGTTTTCCCGTCACGCCCCGGAATTGTGACCTAGCATTCACCCGGGAGAGTCTGCGGCCGACCGGCCGCGGCCCGGGGTGCCGCTGTGCGGGCGAGCGACAAAGTCAGCGAGACCTGGATCACCACCCCGAAGCGGGTGTACTCCTCGGCCGTCACCCGGGACGCCTGCCTGGTCCACATCTACCCGACCGGCCCGGCGATGGGCCACCGGTACGCCCTGGGCGACAAGCCGCTGATGGTCGGCCGGGGGGACGACTGCGACCTCCGCATCCCGGACCACTCGGTCAGCCGCCGGCACGCCAAGATCGAGCCGTCCCCCGACGGGTACATCGTCACCGACCTGGGGAGTACGAACGGGACGTTCGTGAACGACCGCCCGCTGGACGGGCCGGAGGTCCTCCAGGACGGCGACTACCTGCGGGTCGGCAACTGCATCTACCGGTATCTGACCGGCGGGAACGTCGAGGCCGAGTACCACGAGGAGATTTACCGCCTGACCATCCAGGACGGGCTGACCCGGGCCCACAACACCCGGGCCCTGGCCGAGTTCCTGGACCGGGAGGTGACCCGGTCGCAGCGGCACGGCCGGCCGCTGTCGGTCCTGATGTTCGACATCGACCACTTCAAGCGGATCAACGACACCCACGGCCACCTGTGCGGCGACTTCGTGCTGCGGGAGCTGGCCGCCTGCGTCCGGGAGACGGTCCGCAAGGAAGACCTGTTCGCCCGGTCCGGCGGCGAGGAGTTCGTCCTGGTCCTGGTCGAGGCCGGGCCGGACGAGGCCCGGGGGGCGGCCGAGCGGGTCCGGGCGCTGGTCGAGGGCCACCCGTTCCGGTTCGAGACGACCCCGATCCGGCTGACGGTCAGCGTCGGGGTGGCGACCACCGCCGGCGACCCGGCCGTCACCCCGACCGACCTCCTGCGGATCGCCGACGAGAACATGCTGGCGGCCAAGCGGGGGGGCCGGAACCGCGTGGTGAGCTGAGACCCCACCCCCCGGCCCCCTCCCCCACAGGGAGAGGGGGAGGAAGACAGAAGAGGCCGGCTCGGGGCTGGCTCCCCCTCCCCCCGCGGGGGAGGGGGCCGGGGGGTGGGGTCTGTTTACAAGACCGGGCTGAAGAGGCGGGCCGCGTTCTCGGCCAGCCGGGCGGCCAGCGGCCGGGTGGCGTAGACGGCCGGGTCGAGCCGGATCGATTCCTCCAAGTCCTTCAAGTAGTGCTCCTCTAAGCCAGCCACCGCCGCCGGGTCGTACAGGATGGCGTTGGCCTCGTAGTTCAGGTGCAGGCTCCGGTTGTCGGTGTTGGCCGACCCGACCGACGCCCACTCGCCGTCGCACAGGACGTACTTGCTGTGCATCATCCCCCGGGCGTACTGATACACCTTCACCCCGGCGGCCAGTAGCTCGGTCCAGTAGAACCGGGCGGCCAGGAACGGCACCCACTTGTCCGGCCGGAAGAGCCCCAGGTAGCGGACGTCCACCCCCGACCGGGCGGCCAGCAGGATGGCGTCCTGGAGGCCGGCGTCCGGGACGTAGTACGGGCTGGCGATCCACACCCGCTTGCGGGCCCGGAGGATGGCCGCGAAGTACGTCTCCCGGATCGCCTTGTACTCGGCGTCCGGCCCCGAGTGGGCGATCTGCACGAGTGAACCCCCGGCGGGGGCCAGTTCCGGGTAGTAGGTTGGGCCGCGGGCCGCCTCGTGGGCGGCGAAGAACCAGTCCTCCAGGAACACCCGCTGGAGGGCGGCGACGGCCGGCCCTTCGAGCCGCAGGTGGGTGTCCCGCCAGTACCCGAACTTCGGGTCGAGGCCGAGGTACTCGTCGCCGATGTTCAGCCCGCCGGTGAACCCGACCCGGCCGTCCACCACCAGGATTTTGCGGTGGTTCCGCAGGTTCACCCGGAGCCGGTACAGGGGGTTGAGCAGCGGTAGAAATGCCGCCACCTTCCCGCCGGCCGCGGTCAGCCCGGCCAGCCGCCGGGACGACAGGGCGTAGGACCCGACCGAGTCGTACAGGAAGCGGACCTCGACGCCCCGCTTGGCGGCCGCCACGAGGGCGGCGAGGAACCGCTCCCCGCTGGGGTCGGACCGGACGATGAAGAACTCGAAGTGGACGTGGTGCCGGGCGGCGGCGACGGCCGCGATCATCGCGTCGTAGGCCGGGCCGCCGTGGTGGTACAGGTCGACCCGGTTCCCGGCGGTGACGGGGAAGCCGTCCGGGTGGTGGGCCAGCCCGGCCAGCACGCCCCACGGCTCGGGCACCGCGACCGACGGGTCCCCTTCCCCGCCGGCCCCGGCCGACAGCTCGCGGTAGGCCGACCGCCGCTTCCGCCGCCGGGCCAGCGGCCGGTGGACCGTCTGGTAGCCGAACAGGGCGAACAGGAGCGGCCCGACGAACGGCATCAGGATGACCGTCAGGCACCACGAGATGGCCGCCTGCGGCTCCCGCTTCAGGTGCAGCACCCAGACGAGGGTGCCGGCGGTCAGCACCACCTCGGCCAGGAACAGCCACCCGGCCACGTCCTGCCAGAACCGGTCGAGGAAGTCCGACAGGGACATGGGGCGTCCGTCCTGGGAGCGCGGCCGTCCCGGCCGCACGGTCGTTCGCGGGGTCGGTGATTCTCTACGATACCCGCTGCCCGCCGTCCCGCCGGAGCCTGTTCAGCATGAAGGCCGCCGTGTTCGACCGGTTCGGCCCCGCCGCCGACGTGCTGGCCGTCCGCGACGTGCCGCAGCCGCAGCCCGGCCGGGGCGAGGTGCTGGTGCGGATGATCGCCAGCCCGGTGAACCCGTCCGACCTGCTCTACACCGAAGGCAAGTACGGGCTGAAGCCGAAGCTGCCGGCCACGCCCGGATTCGAGGGCGTCGGCGTGGTCGAAGCGTCCGGCGGGGGCGTCCTCGGCTGGCTCCGCAAGGGGAAGCGGGTCGCGGTGGTGAACGACGGGATCGGCAACTGGGGCGAGTACACGGTGGCGAAGGCCCGGCAGGTGATCCCGGTCCCGGACGCCATTCCGGACGAGCAGGCCGCGTGCTTCTTCGTCAACCCGACGACGGCCCTGGTGATGACCCGGTACGTCCTCCGAGTCCCGGCGGGGGCGTGGCTGCTCCAGACGGCGGCCGGGAGCAACCTCGGGAAGATGGTCATCCGGCTAGGGAAGCAGGTGGGTTTCAAGACGGTGAACGTGGTCCGACGGGCCGAGCAGGCGGACGAGCTGAAGCAGCTCGGCGCGGATGCGGTGATCCTCTCGGGCGACGGGCCGGTCGCCGAGCGAGTCCGGGAGTTGACCGGCGGCGGGGTGCGGTATGCCCTCGACCCGGTCGGCGGGGCGACCGGGGCCGACGCCGTCGCGTCGCTCGCGGCCGGTGGCCGATGCCTGCTGTACGGCCTCCTGTCCGGCGAGCCGGTGCCGGTCGACCCGCGGTTCCTCATCACCGGGTCGAAGCGGGTCGAGGGGTTTTGGCTGGCCGACTGGGTCAAGGCCCAGCGCATCCCGACGCTCCTCCGCCTGTTCCGCCGGGTCGGCCGGCTCATCGCCGATGGCACCCTCCGGAGCGACATCGCCGCCACATACCCGCTCGATCGGGTGGCCGACGCCGTCCGGCACGCCACGTCCGGGGCGAAGGGGGGTAAGGTGTTGGTGCGGATCGCCGAGGGTCCGGGCGAACCGCGAGCGTGAGCGAGCGGGTCCATAGCACCCACTCGCAGTTCGCCCACAGACTGGCCCCGCCCTTCCCGCCGGCTAGCATCTCGGTGTCCCCTTCCCTCCCCGGAGTTCCCGCCATGCTCCGCCTCGCCGCCGCGGCCGCCCTGCTGGCCGCCCCGCTCGCCCTGGCCGCCGACACCCAGCCGGCCAAGCCCTTCAACGGCAAGGACCTGGCCGGTTGGAAGGCCAAGGACGAGAAGAAGAGCCACTGGAAGGCCATGGACAAGTCGGAACCGGTCCTCGACGCCAACGACCCCACCCGGTTCCTCGGCGGGGTGAAGGAGGGGCCGAGCACGCTCGTGAACGTCACGGGCGGCGGGTGCGACATCTTCACCACCGAGAAGTACGGGGACGGGAAGTACGAGGTCGAGTTCATGGTCCCGAAGGGGTCGAACTCGGGCGTCTACCTGATGGGCGAGTACGAGGTGCAGGTCCTCGACAGCTACGGCAAGCCGGCCGACAAGCTGACCCAGGGCGACCTCGGGGCGCTGTACAGCGCGGCCGCACCGAAGGTGAACGCGGCCAAGGCCCCGGGCGAGTGGCAGAAGTTCGAGATCGTCTTCCGGGCCCCGAAGTTCGACGGCGACAAGAAGGTGGCCAACGCCAAGTTCGAGAAGGTCACGCTCAACGGCACCGTCCTGCACGAGAACGTCGAGATGAAGGGCGTCACCCCCGGCGGGCTGACCGGGAAGGAGGCCGCCACCGGCCCGCTCATGTTCCAGGGCGACCACGGGCCGGTGGCGTACCGGAACATCAAGATCACGCCGCTGGCGAAGTGATCAGTGAGCAGTAACCAGTGACCAGTCATCAGGCCGCTCCTCCCGCGCGGTGCGGCGCGGTCTGTGATCACTGATCACTGTTGACTGGTCACTGGTTACTGCTCACCCCCGGCCTATAAATCCCAAGGCCACCCGCCCACCCGCCGAGACCCGTCATGACCGCCGAAGCCGACTTCAAGCCGGGCCTGGAAGACGTTCCGGCCGCCAGGTCCGCCGTCAGCTTCCTCGACGGCAAGAAGGCCCGGCTCGAATACCGCGGCATCCCGGTCGAGGTCCTGGCCCAGCAGAGCAACTTCGAGGAGACGGCCTGGCTGCTCATCAAGGGCGACCTGCCCTCCCAGAAGCAGCTCGCCGAGTTCGACCACGACCTGCGGCAGCGGCGGGCCGTCCACTACCGGCTCAAGGACCTGATCCGGTGCATGCCGGC
>JAIEQO010001000.1 GCA_019747655.1 Gemmataceae bacterium
GGCCGCTCTTCGTCGGCGGTACGAAGAGCGGCCGGGACGGCCGCGCTCCCAGGATGGGCCTCACCCCCTCTCGCAGGTGAACTGGACCACGTCGAGCTGGCCCCGGCGGAAGTACGGGGCGCAGCCGGTCAGGTAGCGGACGTAGTCGGCGTACACGTCGTCGGAGGTGAGGGCGACGGCCCGGTCCTTCGCGGCTTGCAGGTTGGCCGCCCAGGCGTCCAGGGTCGGGGCGTAGTTCGGCCCGATGTGGTGCCGGCGGGTGATCCGGAACCCGGCCCGCTCAATGTACCCGGCGATCCGGGCCGGCTCCCGGAGCTGCCCGCCGGGGAAAATCTTCTTCAGCACGAACTTCATGAACGCCACGTCGTCCGGGGTGGCCTGGGTGCCGGCCGCGGCGGTCGCCCCGTCCGGGTAGACGATCGAGTGGAGGACCAGCCGGCCGCCGGGCGGCAGGAGCCGGTGGCACTTCTCGAAGAAGGCCGTGTAACGCTCCTCCCGGAAGTGCTCGAACGCCCCGATGCTGACGATCCGGTCGACGGGCTCGTCGAACTCCTCCCACCCTTGCAGGCGGATGTCGGCCTTGTCGCCGAGGTCGGCCAGCCGTCGCCGGGCCAACTCGGCCTGGTTCCGGCTGAGGGTCAGCCCGACGGCCGAGACGCCGGAGTCTTCCACCGCCCGACGGATGGTCGAGCCCCACCCGCAGCCGACATCGAGCAGCTTGAGACCGGGCCGGAGGTCGCACTTGCCGAGGGTCAGGTCGAGCTTCGCCCGCTGGGCCTCGGCCAGGGTCATATCTGGGCGCTCGAAGAAGGCGCAGCTGTACGTCATCGACGGGTCGAGGAACAGGGCGAAGAAGTCGTTCGACAGGTCGTAGTGGGCCTGGACGTGCTCGGTGAACGGCCGGAGGGGGGTCATGGGTGGTCCGGGGTGGGGGGTGGCGTCCCGGCTGTTGTAGGGTGGGACGAGTCCGCGAAGTCCCACCATCCTCGGCGTGGTGGGACTTCGCGGATCGTCCCACCCTACGACCCCGCCCCGCCCGGTAGCGTCTTCCCTTTCGCCGCGAGGAGCCGGCCGAGCTGGTCGGCCGAGAGCCGCGGGTCGTCGGTCAAGAGGGCCCCGAGTTCGGTCAGCACGAACCCTTCCAGGTCGTCCCCGGTCCAGCCGTCGGACACGAGCCGGCTGCCGATCTGCTCCAGGGCCCGGTCCCGCAGCTTGTCCGTCCGCCGGCTGATGCTCCCCTCGTGCAGCCCGAGCACCCCGGCCACCTCCCGCTGGGTCAGCCGGTACCGCCACCGCAGACCGAGGAGCAGCCGCTCGTCGTCATCGGCCCGGCCGAGCCAGTCCCGGGCGGCCGCCACGAACGCCTCGTGCCAGCGGGTGTCGGTTTCGGGCCGCGGGGCGTCCATCGGGGCGGCGATCTCGTCGTCCGGCAGGGCCATCGCCCCCGGCCCGCGGCGGAGCCGGGACAGGTGGCCGTTCTGGAACACCCGGATGAGCCACGGGGCGAGCGGCCGCTGGCCGTCGTACCGGGCCAGGACCGGCCGGCCGTCGGGCCCTTCCGGGACGATCAGCCCGCTCCAGAACTCGCTCACGGCCGTCTCCTGCCGCTCCTCGTCCCGCGGGTAGAGGCGGGCGGCCCGGCCGCGGAGGGCGTCGACCAGCAGGCAGTCGCTCCGCCCGGTCCGGGCGGCGAAGAGCAGCTCCCAGGCGGGCGTTTGATTTTCCAGGCAGCCGACGCAGACGGCCCAGTCGACGGCGTACAGCCCTTCGAGGTAGGCGGCCCAGGTGGTGCCGAGGGCCTTCGGCTGGAAGAGGCGGAAGGTGCGGTCGAGGTGGGCGAGGAACGTCGCCTCGGAGGTGCGGACGGCCGGGAGCTGGAGCCGGCAGAAGTGGTACAGCAGGCGGACGCGGCCGCGGTCGGCGGGGGGGGTCGGCGGCGGGGTGGTGTCCGTCACGGGCCGCTCCCGGCCGGGCCTGCGTCCTGTTCCGGGCGAACCCCGAGCGTGAGCGAGGGGGTCGAGTCGTAACCCCCTCGCTCACGCTCGGGGTTCGCCGTGCCGGGTGCCTCACGGCGGGGTGAAAATCAGCACCTGCACGTTGGCCGGCGGCAGGGGGTCCTTCTCGGCCACCGGCGGCGGGCTCGTCCCCATCCCGAGCGGGGTGATCTTCCGGCGGGCCGTCCACCCTAGCTTATGGACCCCGGCCGCCTTCAGGGACGCGACCACCGCCTCGGCCTGCTTGCGGGTCGTCTCCAGGGCCGCCCCGGGGGTCTGGGCCGCGTCCCCCGGGTCGGCGTAGGCCACCACCACCACCTCGGCCTTCTTGTGGTCGATCGCCCGGACGGTCTCAGTGATGGCCCCGAAGTGGTGCCCGGCGTCCCCCCGCGGGATGGCCGTCCCGGGCTCGAACAGGTCGGCCGCGTTGTACGCCATCCGGTCCCGCCGGTGGGCCGGGCGGACGAGCAGCGCGTTGGCGTCCTCGACGTAGCTCCGCACGATCGGCAGCCGGGCCAGGGCGTCCGTCCCCTGCCGGACCGACCGCAGCGTCTCCCGCCCGTCGGCCACGAACGCCCGCACGTTCTTGACCTCCCCCTCGACCGTCCCGACGGCCCCGTCGGCCCGCTTCATCAGCCCCTTGGCGTCGGCCGTCATCTCCTTCAAATCCCAGTACAGGTCGTCGTCGGCCAGGAGCCGGCCGAGGGTGCCGCGGCCCTCCCGGGCGTCCTTCACCAGCCCCCGAGCCTCGGCCGAGGTGGCTTCCGCGTCGGCGGCCAGCCGGGTGACGGCGGCGGCCGTCTGCCGCACGTCCTTGGCCAGCTCCCGGACCTCGGCCACCGCCTCGTCCAGCCCGGCCGCCTTCACCCCCTTGAGCCGGCCGGTGGTGAGCGGCCCGGCCGCCGGGTTGCCCGGATCGACGGCCACCACCTTGGCCCCGAACACGCCCGACCCGTGGACCTTGGCCGAGGCGTCGGCGTAGAGCCGGCGGGCGTACTTGGGGTGGAGCCGGAGGCGGACGGTCACTTCGGCCCCGGGGCCGTCGTGGTCCGGGTCCTCGACGGCCACCACCTCGCCGGCGTCGACCCCGCGGATGCGGACGGCCGTGCCGGGGGTCACGTCGTCGGCGTCGGGGAACCCGACCGCGACCTCGACCCGGTCGGCCCAAAACCCCTGGCGGTCGGCCACCCGGGCGAGCCCGTACCCGCCGAGGCACACGGCCGCGAGCACGACCAGCCCGAGGGCCGCCGCCTGGGTCCGGGTCAGGGAGTCGGACATGGGCCACCACCCCGCGGGACGGAAATCGGGGCATTATACCACGGGAGGCCGGGCAACCTTCTGCCCCGAACCGGAATGGCCGGTTGTGGCTGATGGATCGGAAGCTGACGCGCGGGCGAACGGCCCGACAAACCGAATTCCGTGGCTCAAGCCGGCGCCAGAGGCTACCTTGAGCGTACCGGCGAAGTCCCGCCGGTGTGCCGGTTGCTGGGCGGCCCGCCCGAATGGCCATCCCGATCCACCTACTCCCGATCGGGGAAGGCCGGCTGCCGGACGGATCGACGGCGCCGTTCTTCATCGACCGGCGGGAGCTGGACGCGGTCCGGGACAACGGGCCGGCCTGGAAGTACGACGACGCCCGCTTCATCGAGGAGGCGGTGACGGACCCGGACGCGATCTTCGAGGGGTTGCGGCGACCGAACCAGGCGGACAGTTTGTGTTACTCGGTCCGGCCGACCCGCGACCCGGACACCGAGGAAGACCCCTACGGGTGCGGGGCGCCGCCGGTGTTCGGACAGGTGTTCCTGGCGTTCGTGAGCCTCGGGCAGATGGGGTATGTGGTATTCGACTGGGAGTGGCGGACGGACTCGGCCGACGAACCGGGGCATCCGGAGAACTGGCGGGACGACTTCTTGAGGCGGGTATGGCAGCGACCCTAGCAGAGTATCTTCGGGAGAACCGGCCGGGCGGGTTCCGGGCCGCCCCCCAGTATTTCCCGAGCGGGGACTACCTCACCTACTTCGTCTCCGACGAGCGGTGCCACGCGAAACGGCTGGACGACATCGTGACCGTCTACCTGGCGAACGACACGGGCCGGCTGGTCGGCTGCAAGGTGAAGGGGGTCCGCCACGTCCTCGATCAGGCCGGCGCGTTCGGGGTCGGGGTGGACGGCGGGGACGACATCCGGCTCGGCCTGTTCTTCTTCGCCGCCGCGGCGCCCGACCGGGCCGACCGCGGGCCGGTGATGAAGTGGTACGACATGCTCAAGGAGCTGGCCGACGTGACCGTCGACCGGAAGCAACTGACCGCCGCCCTCTGACGCGGCGGGTGCCCCCGGCCCCGCCCGATTGCCACCTCGGCAGGTACGCCCGGTCCCTTGCCCTCCAACACAACACACGCCCCGACGGCCGGGCGTGAGCCGGGCGTGACACGGTCCCGCGGCGGCCCTTGCACCGGCCCCGCCCGACGGTCATGCTACGGTAGCAAGGGGATAGCTTGATGACCCAGACCGAGTGGCTGACCTGCCAGCACCTGTCACCGAAGTTGGATTTTCTACGCGGCCGGACGAGCGACCGGAAGTTCCGCCTGTTCGTGGTTGGGTGCTGCCGCCGGGTGTGGAGCGGACTTCGGGACGCCCGGAGCCGGGCCGCCGTAGAAGTCGCCGAGCGATTTGCCGACGGGGAGGCATCCGAGGCCGCTTTGCGGGACGCCCACGACGCCGCGTATGTTGCGGTGGACGACTGCCTGGAATACTCGGTCTTCTCCGAAGATCAGGCGGTCGCGGCGTACCTGGCTGCCGCGCCCAGCGTGGACGAGGACTTCGATCGGCACGACCCGTTCCCGCCTGATGTGGCATTGCGTGCGGTTGGGTACGCCATCGACGGGCTGCGGGCCGACTGCGAGCCGGAGCAAACCGCACTTCTTCGGGACGTAATCGGCAACCCGTTCCATCCCGTCACCTTCGACCCCGACTGGCGGACACCGGCGGTCGTGGCCCTCGCGCGGATGATGTACGACGGCCGGGACTTCGCCCACCTGCCCATCCTGGCCGACGCCCTCGAAGACGCCGGGTGCCAAGACGCCGACATCCTGGCCCACTGCCGCGGGCCGGGGCCACACGCCCGCGGCTGCTGGGTGGTCGACCTGGTACTCGGGAAGGAGTGACCACGCGGCCGCGCCCGGCCCGGCGTCACTTGGGACCGTTGGTGACCTCCGTCACCAGCCCGCCGCGGCCCGGCGCCCCCTTGGTCCAGACGTGGGTCCGGCCGTACCGCAGCGCCGTCTTGTCGCCCGACGTGACGTACTCGTCCGGGTCGCCGAGGACGTTGGTGACCTCGGATGTCGTCATCCCCGGGGTGATGCCCGAGGTGTCGACCGTCCGCCCCGGCCCGACGACCGCATACGCCCAGTACCCGCCGGCCAGGGCGGCGACGACCACCAGGGCGAGGACGGCCCAGGTCAGCGGGGAGGTGGCGGGGCGGGGCTTGCGGGCGGGTGCCGGGGCGGGTGCCGGGGTGGGGGCGTCGGCCATTGGGAGGGGCTCCGACCGGGATGAGGGGAGGGCCGGCCTGCGGCGGGAAACGGCCCGGCCCCCAGGACTCCTGGGGGCCGGGCAGTGGAGCGAAGGAGAGTCGAACTCCCGACCTCTTCGTTGCGAACGAAGCGCTCTACCAGCTGAGC
>JAIEQO010000674.1 GCA_019747655.1 Gemmataceae bacterium
GGTCCGCATGAACTCCCGCAGGTGCTGCTCGTCGTCGACGAACAGCAGCCGCAGGCGGTGGTGGGCGGGGGTCGTCGCGGTCGCCACTCTGGATATCCTCCTCCGCCGCCCTCGTAGCCTGCCGGCGGGAAAGTTTCGAGTCTAAAGTTTCGAGTCGGCCAAGCCCGTCGATGTTCGGTAACTCGAAACTTTGAACTCGAAACTCGAAACTGTTCAAGCTGCGCGTTTACCCGGGAACGCCAGGATGGCCGGGTCCGGGCCGGGGTCGGCCGGCGGGGCGTCGGCCGGCGGCGCCGCCTCGGCCAGCGGGACCCGGACGGTGAACGTGCTCCCCCGCCCGGGGCCGGGGCTCGTCGCCTCGATCTGCCCGCCGTGCTGGTCCACGATCTGGTGGCTGATGAACAGCCCGAGCCCGGTCCCCTTCCCGGTCCGGCTCTTGGTGAAGAACGGCTCGAAGATGTTCTCCAAGACGTCCGGCGTCATCCCGCAGCCGGTGTCGGCGAACGCCAGCTCGGCCGACCCGCTCGCCGTCCCCAGGGTGATCCGCAGGGTCCCGCCGTCGTCCATGCTGTCCAGGGCGTTGACCACCAGGTTCAGGATCACGCTCTTGAGGTCCTGGGCGTTGACCGGGGCCACGACGTAGGCGCTCGGGGTGAAGTCGAGCCGCTTGCCCCGGCAGTTGGGCAGGTGCCGGGCGACTTCCAGGACGCCCTGGACGAGGCCCGCGAGGTCGGTCGGCTCCCGCTTCCGGTCGCCGGTCCGGCTGAAGTCCAGGAGCTTCTGGGTGATGTCCTTACACCGCAGGGCCTCCTGCTGGATCATGGTCATGTACCGGGTCAGCACCTCGGCGTCCCCGGCCGGGGCCCCGGCCAGGGCCTCCCGGACCCGCCGCTCCAGCGCCTCCGAGCAGAACAGGATGCTGGCCAGCGGGTTGTTGATCTCGTGGGCCACGCCCGCGGCCAGGAACCCGACCGACACCATCCGCTCGCTCCGGACGAGTTGGCGGCTCCGCTCGTTCACCTGCCGGGCCAGGTCGCGGTAGATGGCGCTGAGCCGGACGGTCATGGCGTTGAACTCGTCGGCCAGCTCCTCCAGCTCGTCCCGCGACCGGAGCCGGATCGGGTGGTCGAAGTCGCCGGCGTGGACCCGCTGGACGCCCGACTGGAGTTCCCGGATCGGGGCGTAGATCCACTCCCGGAAGTAGACCAGCAGGGCGGCGATGATGACCAGGAGCTGGACCGTGGCCACCCCGACCACCCACAGGCTCTGGCGGATCGTCCCGTTCGAGTGGCGGATGCCGGTCTCGATGTCCTCGATCACGGTGTTCTTGAGCTGGTCGCCGATCCGCCGGGCCTCGTCGTAGGCCGGCTTGATCTTCGGGTGCTCGCTGACCGGGCCGGCGTGGGGGTCGGGCTCGACCGCCGAGCGGGTCGGATCCAGGGCGACCCCGAGCCGGGCGAGTTGGTCGTCGAACTGGTCGAGCAGCTCGGACTCGATCCGCCCGCCGTCCGGGTCGACCCCCTGGGCGACGGTCCGGTTCAGCTCCTCCCGGTACACCCGGGCGTACGTCCGGGCCTGTTCGACCCGCCCTGCCAGGTCCCGGTACTCGGCGTTGATGTCCGCCGGGCCGGTCCGCGGGGCCCCGCCGTTCAGGTACAAGAGGACGACGTTGACCTGGGCCAGCTCGTACAGCTTCCGCTCGGTCGTCTTGACGGTGGTGAGGTACGCGTTCAGCCCGTACAGGGTGCCGCCGAGGAGCAGCCCGACGCTGCCGACCACCAGCCCGAGCCCGAGCATCAGCTTGTGCCGCAACCGGCGGGGACGGGCCACGCGGACGCCTCCGGCCCCCGCCCGCCCGGCATCCGTTCCGGGGCCGGCGGGGCGGCGGACTGTACCATCGGAATTTGTTCCGGGCTAGGCAACTTTTACCGGCCCCGCCGGGCGGTTGTTACAACCCGCCCGCGGTCCGTATCCTGAGCTTGACGCGGAGGGCCCGCCGATGTCCGACCTCGCCGACCGCCGGTGCGCGCCGTGCTCCGGGGCCACCCCGGTTCTTCCCCAGAACCGGGCCCGGGAGTTGCTCGCCGGGGTGCCGGGCTGGCAGCTCTCGGACGACGGCCGGCGGCTCGTGCGCGGGTGGCGGGCGGCCGACTTCCCGGCGGCCCTGGCGTTCTTCGGCCGGGTGGGCGAGGTCGCCGAGGCCGAGGGCCACCACCCCGACCTGCACCTGACGGACTACCGCGACGTGCGGCTCGAACTCTGGACCCACGCGGCCGGCGGGCTGACCGAGAACGATTTCATCCTGGCGGCCAAGATCGACCGGCTGCCGGGCCCGGAGGCCCGGAATGACGAATGACCCACCAATGACCCACCAATGACGAAGGAAGACGGGGCATCTTGTCCTTCGTCATTGGTGGGTCATTGGTGGGTCATTCGTCATTGGCCCAGCAGGAGGCCGATGATGACCGCCGTTGTACCTGTGAGGGTCGGTGAGTACGCCGTCGGCGGCCCGAACCCGCTGCTGTGGGTGCTCGGCCCGTGCGTGATCGAGGGGCACGACTTCACCCTCCGGCTGGCCGACCACCTGAAGGGGCTGGCCGCCCGGCTCGGGCTGAACCTGGTCTTCAAGGCGTCGTTCGACAAGGCCAACCGGACCTCCGGCAAGTCGTTCCGCGGGCCGGGGCTGCAGGAGGGCCTCAAGACCCTCGACGCCGTCCGCCGGGCGACCGGGCTACCGGTGACGACGGACATCCACGAGTGCCACCAGGCGGCCCCGGCGGCGGAAGTCTGCGAGGTGCTCCAGGTGCCGGCGTTCCTGGCCCGGCAGACCGACCTGATCGAGGCGTGCGGCCGGACCGGGAAGGTGGTGAACGTCAAGAAGGGGCAGTTCATGGCCCCGTGGGACATGCGGAACGTGGTCGCCAAGTTGGCCGAAGTGGGGAACCGGCGGGCGCTCTTGACCGAGCGGGGGACGACGTTCGGGTACGGGCTGCTGGTGAACGACCTGCGGGCGATCCCGTGGATGCAGGAAACCGCCGCCCCGGTGATCTTCGACGCCACCCACAGCGTACAGAAGCCGGGGGCCCTCGGGGACCGGACCGGGGGCATCCGGGAGATGATCCCGGTCCTCGCCCGGGCGGCGGTCGCGGCCGGTTGCGACGGGCTGTTCCTGGAGACCCACCCGGACCCGGACGCGGCCCAGAGCGACGGCCCGAACGCCGTCCCCCTGGACCAACTGCCGGACCTGATCGGTCGGTGCCTGCGGGTCCGGGAAGCGGTTTCCGCGTAGGGCACGCACCGCGTGCCGACGTGCGTTGCCGGTACGCGGTGCGTGCCCTACGACCCGATCACGACACACCCAACACGAAACACTGATGCCCTTCCCCGGCCGCCGCCACCTCACTGCCGCCGCCTTCGTCCTGGCGGCCGGCCTGACCGGGTGTACCAAGCCCCCGCCCAGCGCCTCGCCGACCGGCCGGGAGGCCGGCGGGCCGGCCGCCGACCCGTGGGAGGCGGCGGTCAAGCGGGTCGGCCAGGACAAGGACCCGGTGTCCCTGCGGACGACCCTCGGCAAGCTCTCCGGCGACCTGGCCGGCCAGCCCGGCGGGCTCCCGACCCTGACCCCGGACGGGGCCAAGGCGCTGGCCGCGGCCGTCACCCTCACCCCGTTCGAGGCCGAGCAGGTCGGGGCCCGGGCGTTCACCGGGCTGGACGCCGTCTACCTGGCCGACGCCCTGTACCTGCGGGACGCGGCCCGGTGGGTGGACCCCGGGGGGGCGGCCCCGGCCGAGTTGGCCCGGCTCGGGTTCGAGTGGGTCTGCCGGCAGGTGTTCGTGTTCCCGTGGGTGCTGGACACCGGGGAGCTGGTCCCGGCCGTGCCGCCGACGGCCGTCCTCCGCCGGGGGTACGGGACCGGGCTGGAGCGGGCCTACGTCTTCCTGGCCCTGCTCCGGCAGCTCGGGATCGACGGCTGCCTGGTCGGCCCGCCCGAGGCGGCCGACCGGCCGGCCGGGTACGCCGGCCCGGGCGAGACGGGCGTCCCGCGGGGGCCGTTCTGGGCGGTCGGGGCCCGGGTCGGGCCGGACGTCCTCCTGTTCGACCCGTGGGCCGGGCGGCCGGTCCCCGGCCCGGGCGGGACGGGGATCGCCACCCTGGCCCAGGTGCGGGCCGACCCGGCCCTGGCCAAGCCGGTCGCCCCGGACGAGGCCCGGCGGTCGGTCGCCTTCCTGGCCGTCCCGGTCGGCGGGCTGAGCCCGCGGATGGCGGTTCTGGAGGAGAAGCTGCGGGCCGAGGTCGGGGTCCGGCTGGCGGCCGACCCGGCGGCCCTACGGGGGCGGTTCGCCGAGGCCAAGGAGGAGCCGCGGGTGTGGCACCCGAAGGGGGACGACTTCGCCTACGGCCGGGTCCAGGCCCGGTTCACCCCGGCCGAGGACGGCGGGCTGGACGCCCGGGACCCGCGGTCCCGGCTCCAGGGCCAGTACCTGCGGTCGCTCCTGCCGGGGTCGGTGCTGGTGTTCCCGGCCGGGCTGGCCGAGGTCCCGTCGGCCGGCGGCCGGCTCCGGAACCTGGCGATCGACCAGTTCGCCACCGCCTTCCTGAACCCGCCCGGCGGCCAGCCGGGGCCGCGGGAGCGGGTCCAGCGGGGGCAACTCCAGGACGCCGTCCGGTTCCTGACCGACCGTCAGGACGGCTTCCGGCGGGGGCTGGAGCGGCTCCAGGGGGCCGACCGGGGGGAAGAGGGGGCGTGGGTCCGGGCGATGGCCGAGGCCCACGCCGCCCTCACCCGGGCCCAGTTCCCGGACCCGCTCCGGGACAAGGTCGCCCGGCCGGACTCCGACCCGGCGGTGGCCGACGCCCAGCGGGCGGTGGACGACCTGTGGCGGTCCGGCAGCCCGTTCGCCCAGCGGATCGTCGACCGGGCGGCGGCCGCCCCGGGGCTGGCCGAGGCGTCGTACCTGATCGCCCTGGCCAAGCACGAGGAGGCCGAGCGGCGGCAGTTCCGGGCCGACCGGGCCGGGGCCGGCCCGGACGCGGAGGCGGCCCGGAAGGAGGCCGCCCGGGCCTGGGGGGAGGCGGCCAACCAGTGGGCCACGTTCCTCGCCCAGCCGGTCGCCCGCGGGTTCCCGGCCAGGGCCGACCACGCCCAGGCCCTGGCCGCCCGGGCGGCGGCCGCGGCCGGGGCGAAGTGACGCGGAAGGTGCGAGTAGCTAGTGTGAGTGTGCGGGATGGCGGAGAAGACGTTACCCCGGTCCCCACTCACACTCACACTCTGCCCATGCGTGCCCGGCTGGTGTCGGCCGACGGCGGCCCGCCGCTCGACCTGGTGAAGGACGTGTCGGTGGTCGGCCGGGGCGTGGGGTGCGACGTCCGGCTGGACTACGGGGGTGTCTCCCGGCTCCACTGCGTCATCGTCAAGACGGACGGGCTGCTCGTCGTCCGCGACCTGGGGAGCACCAACGGGACCCGGGTGAACGGCCAGCCGGCCCGGCGGGCGGCCCTCCTGCCGAACGACGTGCTGGCGTTCGGGTCCCGGAAGTACCTGGTCAAGTTCGGCCTCCCCCTCGACGAACACCTGTCCGAGTCCGGCGAGGCCCCGCCGCCCGGCTGAGAGTGTGTTTTGAACCCGCTCTCGACACCCGGTCGGTTGGTCGGTTGGGGTCAGTTCATGAAGGGGAAGCCATACC
>JAIEQO010000946.1 GCA_019747655.1 Gemmataceae bacterium
GGCCGTGCGTGGCGGCGGGGCGGGGGTGCTGGGGACGGCCGGCAACTCGGCCGGCGGCCCCTCGCGCTTGGCCACCGGCGGGTCGGCCGGCTTGGACGGTGGCTGGGCGGCGACCGGTTGGGCTGGAGGGTTGGCGTCCGCAGGTGAGTCGGGCAGGACGACGGCCGGTGTGGCGTCCGGCGGGAGTGAGGCCGGCGGGAGCTGCGGGGGTTCGGCGACCGCCACCACGGCCGCCGACAGGACGGCTGCGACCGAGCCCAGGAGTCGGAGGCGCATGGGCAAACTCCTGTCCGGCCTGGTGAGTCGGGCGACCGGAGCCGCCGGCCCAACCCGCGTGGTCGGTCTAATCGTCCGACCGCACCACCCGGCTTGACCCGCCCCAACCGGATTGTCTGCCCGACCCGGATTACCGGCCGTCCCCCGGGCCGGTTCCGGGGTGGAAGTCGCTCGCCGGTCCGACGGGCCGGTCCGACGGGGTTGAGGCGGCCGCTGATTCCCGAGGCGTGCCAGACACCGGGCGGTCGTGCGAGTGTCCGCCCGGCAGGGGCGGACGGTTTTTCGGGGGGCGGTTCGATTGCACCCGGCCGGGTTCCAGGTAAAATCAGGGTGCGCAGCAGTAGCCCCGCCCGCCGACCGACCGCGTACTGGGGACCGCCCCCCCGGGAGACGGGTCATCATGCCCAAGCCGTCGTCCGTCAAAGGCACCCCGTCGGCCCGGCCCGATGTCCTGCTCCCCGCGGGGTATCGGGACGCCGAGTGGGTGGCCGAGGGGAGCTTCGGGAAGGTCTTGAAGGCCCGCGCCCCGGGCGGCGCGCGGCGCTGCGCGTTCAAGGTGGTCCGGGTCGAGCGGGGCGGGCTGGAGGGGCTCAAGGAGTTCCGGGCCTTCCAGCTCGTCCGAAAAATCGCCCCCCACCCGAACCTGATGGGGTACGAGGGGGTGTGGCTGGGGACGGCCAACGGGGACCTGCTGGACAACGCCGACGAGCTGGACGACGGCGACCTGGAGCGGCTCGGGGTGACCCACCTGCTGATCCAGATGCCGCTGGCCGACATGTCGCTGTCGGACCGGCTGAAGGAGCGGCGGGCGGCCGGCCCGTGGCCGGCGGGGGCCGACTGGGCGGCCGAGGTCCTCGGGTACGTCCGGGACGCGGCGGCCGGGCTGGACTACCTGCACAAGCCGATCCACGACCTCGGCGGGGGGGCCCTGGCCCGGGTCATCCACCGGGACATCAAGCCGGGCAACCTGCTCTTGGTCGGGCCGGTGGTCCAGGTGGCCGACTACGGGATCGCCCGGGCCGACGTGGTCGGCCGCAAGAGCACCGAGTCGGTCTCGCTGACCTACCCGTACGCCCCGGCCGAGCTGCTGAACAACCGGCCGGTTCCGGCGTCCGACCAGTATTCTCTGGCCCTGACGTACTACGAGCTGCGGACCGGCGGGCTGCCGTTCGAGGGGGCGGCCATGTTCGCCCAGGTGGAGGCCGGGGGGGCGTTCGACTTCGCCCAACTGCCGGCCGAGCAGGAGGTCCTCCGGCGGGCCACCCACCAGGACAGCAAGCGGCGGTTCCCGAGCTGCGTGGCGTTCGCCGCCGCCCTGGAGCAGGCGGCCGGGGTCGACCCGGCCGGGCCGCTCCCGGCCGCCGGGCCGGCCGCCCCGCAGCGGAAGCCGGGGACCGACCCGGGGGACCGGAGCAAGACGTTCAACGTCCCGCCGGGCGATTCGGGCGGTGTGCAGGCCCCGCCGCCCCGGCCGGTCCACGTCACCCCCGGCCCGGCCCTGACGCTGATCCACACCCCCACCCCGGACCACCTGCGGCTGGACCGGGCGGGCGACGGACCGCTGGCCGACGACTTGGATGTCGACGGGACGGTCGACCTCCGGGAGCTGGCCGGCCCGCCCTCCGGCCGGCATGGGGCGGGACCGCCGGCCGACCCCGCCACCATCCTGGCGGCCACCTGGACCCGGCCCCAGCCCGGCCGCCGCTCCTGGGCCGTCCCGGTCGTGGTCGGGGTGGCGGTCCTGGCCGGGGTCGCCGCCGCGGGCTGGGTCGTGCTGAACCGGGGGCCGGGTCAACAGACGGCCGAGGCCGACAACCCGGCTTCCGCCGGCGATCCACCACCCCCCGCTCCGACCGATCCCGTCCGACCTCCGAACAACCCGGGCGAACACGGCGGGCCGCCGAAGGAGGACCCACCCATCGAGGTCGTCGGCGGGGGTAAACCGGGACCGACGGATCAACCGCCCACGCCCGGACCGACGGTTCCGCCCCGGCCGAACTACCAGGCCCTGCTCGGCCAAGCCCGGGATCACTTCCACGGCGCCCGACCCGGTGAGGGGCTGTCGAAGCTCACCCCTATCCTCGACCCGAGCGGGTCGCCCGACCAACCCACCCGCGCCGCGGCGGACGCCCTCCGGAAAGCCTGGGAGTCCGTCGGCCCGACGCCTGCTCGCCCGGCCGACCTCGTCGCGGCCTGCGCCGCCCGGGCCGACGGGCTCCGGGCGCTGGCCGACTCCACCGAGGACCGCGGCGACCTCGGGCGGTACTTCGACGCCCACGTCTTCCCCGACCTCGTCCGGGATTTCAACCCGGCCGACGCGAAGGCGGCGGACAAGGTGCGGCTGGCGGCCGCCGAGGGCGTCAAGGCCAGTCCGTCCGCGTGGCTGGCCGCGCTCGAAGCCGAGTGCCGGCTCCTCGCCGGGGCGGCCGGGCCGAAGTCGCCGGCCCCGGTCGCCCCATCAGTGGGCGGTCCGGCCGAGTTGACCAAGTACCAGGCGTTTGTGACGGCCGGGGCAACCCTGGCGGGTGCCGAGCCGCGGGCGAAGGCCGGGAAGCCGGCCGCGGGCCTGGTGACGGCCGCCGGGGACGCCGGGGCCTTCCTGGCGAGTCCGGCCCGGCGGCGGCTGGTCGGCCGGCTGCTCCTGGACGCGGCCAAAGGTCAGGTGGATGATAAGGCCGCCCTGCAGGCACCCTACACCGACCCGAAGGCAGCCGCGGAGTGCCTGAAGGGGGCCGAACAGTATCTGGCGGATGATCCGGAGGTGTGGGCCCGGCAACTGTTGGCCGCGGGCCAGCAGAAGGCCCCGCCCGGCCGCGGCGACCCGCCCGGGAAGCACACCCCGGCCGACGCGGCCGCGAAGCTGGACCGGGGCGAGCGGGCCGGGTTCTGGCTGGCCTACGCCCGGACCCGGGACCCCAAGGCCCGGGGCGGGGACTTCGTCCTCGGGTACGACCGGTTCGTCCGGGAGTTCGTCCCGGCCCCGGC
The DNA here is from genome assembly GCA_019747655.1 of Gemmataceae bacterium. Lineage (GTDB taxonomy): Bacteria > Planctomycetota > Planctomycetia > Gemmatales > Gemmataceae > Urbifossiella. The sequence goes on from JAIEQO010000946.1 coordinate 3,262, forward strand.
CGCCGACCCGGACGCGGCGATGGCCCGGTCGGAGGCGGCCCGGCGGGCGTGCCAGTACCTGCCCGCCGACGAGGCCCTCCGGGCCCTGCGGCCGGCGGACGGCGGGGACTACGGCCGGAAGGTGCTCGGGCCGCTGGCGCTGGCGGTGATGGCCCGGCCGGAGCTGGCCAACCCCCGGGTGCGGTCCGACGACGAGCCGGTGGTGGCGGCGGCCGGGTTGGCGGCACGGGCCGCCCGGCTGGCCGACGACGACGACCTCCGGGCCCTGGACGGGGTGCTGGGGATCGAGGCCGCCCTGGACCGCGACGCCCCGCCGCCGGCCCCGGAGGAGCCCGCCCTACCGGCCGACCCGTCCCCGATCCGGCTCGCCCACCGCGGGCAGGCCCGGCTGCTGAAGGCCGACCTGGCGGCGGACCCGGAGGAGAAGGGGCGGCTCTACGCCGGGGCGGCGGCCGACCTGACCCGGGCCGGCGGGCTGGACCCCGGGGCGGCCGGGCTGGACGAGACCCACCCGGTCCGGGCGCTGGCCCTCCGCGGGGCAACCCGGGCCCACATCCAGCTCGCCACCCTGCTCCGGGACCGGCCGGGGGACGGGGGGGTCCGCGGCCGGTTGGACGCCGCCGGCCGGGCGGCCGCGGCGTTACGGGAGGCGGTCGGGGACGTGCCCCGAGCCCTGGACCTGGAGGGCTGCGTGGCCGAGGACCGGGCGTGGCTCGGCCGGGACGCCGGCTACACCCCGGCCGAGCGGCAGGGGTATTACGACGCGGCGGTCGAGGCGTTCAAGCGGGCGACCGACGGGACCGGGGCCGACCTGTCCCGGATCCAGGCCCGGCTGCACCTCGGCCGGGCCCGGTTCCGGCGGGCCGTCGACTTCCCGAAGGACCCGCGGCGGGAGTCGTGGGAGGCGGACGCGGCGGCCGACTTCGCCCGGGTCGCGGCCGAGGCCGCCCGCCCCGAGGACCGGGCCGAGGCCCTCCTCCGGCTGGCCATGCTCGACCTGTCCCGGGCCGGCCTGGCCCGCCGGCCCGGGGCCCACGAGGTCCTCCCGGACGACCTGTTGGACGCCGGCCCCGGGCTCAAGGCCGACCGCCTGGCCGAGGCCGCCGACCGGCTCCGCAAGCTCCGGGATGAGCCGGCCGTCGCGGCCCGGGCTACCCGGCTCGTCGGGCTCGAGTGGCTCGGGTGCCTGCGGGCGTACCAGGCGGCCGACCACCCGGAGACCCTGGCGGCGTTCCGGGAACTGGCCGCGGACAAGCCGACGGCCGCCGCCTACTACCGGTCCCGGTATCTGAGCCGGCGGGTCGTGCAGGCCGACGGCCGGGCCGCCGAACTTGACGCCCGGTGGGCCGAGTTCGCCGCCGGGCTGGCCGCGTTCACCCCGGGCCGCGACCGAGACTTCCTGGCCCCGTTCTACCGGTGCCACGGGGTTCCCGCCGGGCTGGCGGTGCGGGGGCTATCGGGCCGGGCCGGGGCCCACGCCGAGAAGGCGATCGCGGCCCTGGCCGGCTGCGACGCGCTGCCCGCCGCCGAACGGGCCGCCCGGCTCGACGAGGTCGGCCGGGGGCTGGTCGACCAGGCCCGCAAGGCCGGCGACCAGGAGGCCGACCACGTCCCCCCCGCCGCCCGGGCGTTCGTCGCCGCGGAGCGGCTGAGGCCGGCCGCGCCCGACGACCCGGCCAAGGCGGCGGCGTTCCGCAAGTATGCGGCCGACGCCCTCACGAACCGGGCCGCCAAGGCCCTCCAGACCGGCCCCGAGGCGGCCGCCGACGACCTCCTGCTGATCGACGCCTTGTACGCCCAGGCCGGGCGGCTCGACCCGAAGAAGTACGGCACCGCCCGGCCGGACTACTGGAAGGCGTGGGCGGTTCACGACCGGCTGGCCGCGGCGGTCAAGGCCGTCGAGCCGAAGGACCCGGACCGGGCCGCCGGGTGGCAGCGCTGGCTGAACGAGAACCCGGCGGAGAAGAAGTCGACCGAGAAGAAGTAGGCCGGGGTCAGCAACCGGCCCGCACGGCCGCCTCCCCGGAGTTTGAGCGCCAGGCACCCGGCACGTCTCCCGAACCCGCCGTCGGAACAAGTCTCCCGGTCCGGCGGGTTCGCCCGATCCCGCCGAGAACGCCGGGTTTACCGGAAGTCCGGGGTCGGCGATTCCGATAATGACGGTCGGACGGCCGGTACGGCCCGGACGGAGTTCGGCGCGGGTCAGGAGGACCGGGGATGCGCTGGCTGGTCGCCCGCCGGGGGTGGTTGTCGGCCGTCGGGGTGGGGGTGCTGGCGGCCGGCGGGCGGGCCTTCGACCCGCCCCGGCCGGCTCCCTCGTCGCCCTCCGGGGGTGTCGTCCAGGCCCAGGGCCGGGACCAGCCGCTGGGCTCGACCGCCCCGCCCGTCGCCCCGACCGGGGACGCCCCGACCGCCACCCCGGCCGCCCCCCCACCGCTCTCG
>JAIEQO010000278.1 GCA_019747655.1 Gemmataceae bacterium
GCCGTCCAGCAGCCGGCCCAGTGGTCCCGGCCGCCGCTGCCGTTGAGGTACGGGGTCCGGCCGAACTCGCCGGTGGCGACCACCAGCGTCGTATCGAGCAGGCCCTGCTGTTCGAGGTCGAACAGTAGGTGGGAGAACATGGCGTCGAAGCTCGGTGCCACGGCCTCACGGTAGTCGTCGAGGGTGGTGGCCAGCGACCCGCCGGCCGCATGGCAGTCCCAGGACACCCGATCGAAGACGGTGGAGTACATGTTGACGGTGACGAACCGGAAGTCGAGGAGGACCAGATGGGGGGCTAGCAGACACGACGACCGGAATGACAGCGTGGCCCGGGGCCGGTCCGGGCTGGGTGCCGCCGAGGCGACGCAATCGACCCCCGGCAGCCAGCCGCAGGTCTGGCCGCATCCCACGGCAATGCCGGTGTCGATCCCCGGGTAAGGGAGCAATCCCCAGACGTTGCCGGCACCGTGCCGACAGCCGTGTAGGTGGGCGGCCACCGCCCCGACGCTCGGCCACTCGGGGCCGTCGCGGAAGAGGCGGCCGGTGTTCAGCAGTTGCAGCCCGGCCTCGTGGACTGGCGGGCCGTCGTGGTGCATCCCGCGGACGAGCGTGAACTTGTCGGCCACGTCCGCCAACTTGGGGAACAGCTCGCTCAGGTGGAGGCCCGGGACGCGGGTTTGGATCGGGCGGAACGGGCCGCGGACCTCGCCTGGGGCGTCCGGCTTCGGGTCGAACGTGTCCAGGTGGCTCGGCCCGCCGACGAGGTTGATGAAGATGCAGGACTTCGCGGTCCCGGCGGTGAGCGGGGGGCGTAAGCCCCCTGACGCTTGGGCGCCGAGGGTCAGGCCGGCGGCCCCGGCGGCGGTGGCCCGGAGGAAGTCGCGGCGGGTGGCGGTGCGGTCGGCGGGCATGGGGTGGCCCCGGCGGGAGGGCGGTCAACCGGCCCCATCCTACCCGCCCCGGCGGCGGATGCAATCAGGTTACTCGCGTTCGCCCCGGACGAGGCGGCCGACGGTGTGGTGCAGGACGAACGGGACGACCGGCATGAGGCACAGGGCCGCCAGCACCTTCCAGGACAGCACGTCGCGGAACGAGGTGATCTCGGCCAGGCTCGCCCCGGCGTGGGCGACCACCAGGGTAATCGGCAGCATCCCGAGCTGGGTCGCCCACCAGTAGTCGCGGAGCCGGACCGGGGTGAGGGCCAGCCCGAGGTTCAGCATCCAGAACGGGAAGACGGGCGTGAGCCGCAGGAGGAGGATGTAGTACGCCCCGTGTTGCTGGAACCCGCGGTCGATGGCGGCCACGGCCCGGCCGAGTCGGGGGCGGCGGGCTGCGGCCCGGTGGAGCGGCCCGAAGAGCACGTACCGGGCCAGGAGGAACGCCAACGTCGCCCCGGCCGTCGCCCCGACGTTCACGGCCGCCGTCCCGAGCCACGTCCCGAACAGAAACCCGGCCAGCACCGTTAGCCAGATGCCGACCGGGGCCGATAGGGCGATCAGAATCACCTCGGCGAGGACGAACACGGCGAGGGTGGTCGGCAGGTCGTCTTGGGCGGCCGCCCGCCACTCGCCGGACCGGCGGATGATAGCCTGTTCGCCCGGGCCGAAGGCCAGAAACAGGCCGACGCCGGCGGCGACCGCCGCGAGGACGAGCCATCGGCCCCGGTTGAACGAAGCCGGGGCGTCGGGCGTGGTCGCCATGCCGTCAGGATACGGCCGGCGGGTGAAGACGGGTTGAAGCCCGCTCAGGCGGCGAGCGGGCGGTGGACGGCCGTGGCGAGCTTGAGGGCCGGCAGCGGCTTGAACGCCTTGAGGACCAGCACCCGGCCGACCAGCCGCTCCAGGACCGCCAGCGGCAGCACCCGCCACAGGTGGGGCAGCTCGCCCCGCCGCAGGTGCCGCTTCTTGACCCGGTGGGCGACGAACCCGGCGAAGTGCCGGCGAAGTCCCGCGGCCGACCACCGCGGGCCGGTGGAGGAGTCGGCCGGCCGCCGCCAGTAGAGGTGTTGCAGCGGCAAGAACAGATCCTGCCAGTAGCCGGCGTCGTACCGGGCCGGGAACAGGCCGATCAGTTTTCCGCCGGCCTTCAGCACCCGGAGCAACTCGGCCGGCGAGGGACTCGGGCCGTCCAGTCCGTTCAGGACGGCGACATCGAAGGCCCCGTCGGCGAACGGCAGGTCCGGCCCGTCGGTCAACACGACGCGGACCGGGTGCCCGGCCCGGGCGAGGTTGGCCCGGATCAGGTCGGGGTGGTCGGCCGGGCCGGCGGCGACGGTCGGCTCGGAGCCGTGCCGGAGGTAGGCGACCGCGTCCGTCCCGACGCCGGGGTTGAGCAGCAGGACCGCCTCGCCGGGGTGGCGGCCGAACTCCAGGGCCTTCGGCAGCCAGGACCCGTGCCGGGCGTACCGCTTGCGGTCGAGTTCGTCGAACCAGGCCGGGGAGAACGGGTCGCGGGCGTGACGGGTGGGCAGGTAGCTGGGCGGGCGGATCAGCTCCCGCCCGGCCAGGACGACCGGGTCGGGCAGGGGGGCGGGGTCGGCGGGGGGGGGCGGGTCCGGCAGGTCGGCCACGGCCGCCTCGCCGGTGTAGAGTCGCAGGTTGGCGACGGTCCCGCTCATGACCCACCCCGGCCGGATTCCCGGGACGGACCCGGGTTCGCACGGCCGCGGGCTTTAGCCAGACTTCCCGGACGGGTCAAGTCCGACCATCTGGGCGAACCGGGTCGGCACGGGGTTCGCTATAACGGCGGTGTCGGGCCCCGGGCCCAGGGGGGTGGGATGAGCCAGCTCGGCCAGGTGTGGGGGGTGGTCCGGCGGATGTTCTCCCGCCACGACGCCCCGCCCCCCGACCTCGACGCCACCCTGAACGAACTCCGGGCCAAGACCCCGGCCCCGGTCTTCTGGCTGCTCGGCAAGACCCAGTCCGGGAAGTCGTCGATCACCCGCTACCTGACCGGGGCCGACGACGCCGTCGTCGGGTCCGGGTTCCGGCCGTGTACCCGGACCAGCCGGCAGTACCAGTTCCCGACGCCCGAGGCCCCGCTGCTGTCGTTCCTCGACACCCGCGGGGTGGACGAGCCCGGGTACGACCCCTCTGAAGACCTGGCCGCGTTCGACCCGATCGCCCACGTCATCATCGTCACCGCGAAGGCCACCGACTTCGCCCAGGGGAACATCCGGCACGCCCTGGAGCCGATCCGCAAAGCCAACCCGTCCCGGCCGGTGGTCCTGTGCGTGACCTGCCTGAACGAGGCCATCCCCCGCCAGCCGCACCCGACCCCGTACCCATTCGCCGGGCTGGCCGACGACCCGAAGGCCGTCGTCCCGGAGTCGGTGCCGGAGCCCTTGCGGCGGTCGATCGACGAGCACCGGCGGGCGTTCGCCGGGCTGTTCGACGCCTGCGTGCCGATCGACCTGACGCGGGCCGAGGACGGCTTCCCCGATCCGAACTACGGCGGCGAGCACCTGAAACGGGTCCTCACCGGCGTCCTCCCGGGGGCCTACCGGCAGACGCTGCTGCGGCTGAAGGAGGCGACCGACGCCCTGAAGGACGTTCATCTGCGGCACGCCGTCCCGGTCATCCTCGGGTACAGCTCGATGGCGGCCACGGCCGGGGCCGTCCCGGTCCCGTTCCTCGACCTGTTCATCATCCCCGGCATCCAGAGCCGGATGGTGACGCACCTGGCCCGGCTGTACGGCCAGCCGATGTCGGCCGACCGGTTCAAGGAGGTGGCGGCGTCGCTGGGCATCGGCCTCTTGGCCCGGCAGGCGGTCCGGGAGCTGGTGAAGTTCATCCCCTACGTCGGGAGCGTGGTCGGGGCGGGGGTGGCGTGGGCGTCCACCTACGCCCTCGGCCGGGCCTTCTGCTACTACTACCAGGCGGTCTGCGAGGGCCACGTCCCGGACGCCCACGCCCTGCGGAAGTACTACCACGACCAGTACGCCGCCGCCCAGGAGCGGTTCGGGAAGTGATCGTAGACCCCTCCCCCCGGCCCCCTCCCCCGCGAGGGGAGGGGGAGTAAGACAAAGCCCCGGCCTTGCTCCCCCTCTCCCTTCGGGGGAGGGGGCCGGGGGGTGGGGTCTCTTCGGTCGAGGTCCCCATGCTTTCCAAGTGGCGGATCGGGCTGGTCGCCTTCTTGTTCCTGGCCCCGTGGCTGTTCCTCATCGGGGTCGGCGGCTACCACCTCTGGGACCGCGGCTACTCCTGGGTCTGGTACGTCGTCTTGGTGGTCAGCGGGCTGGCCTACTACCTGGCCTACCGGTGGACCCGGCGGTCGAGCCTGCCGGACACCGCGGCCGCCCCGCCGAACTACTGGACCGACCGGGACAAGGCCGCCTGGGGGAAGGTGCTGGAGAAGGCGAAGGGGTACGAGGCCGTCACCCCCTCCCTCCTGGCCGACCCCGAGCACTACAACCGGCTGTCGATCGACCTGGCGACGAAGGTGGCCGAGGTGTACAACCCCGGCGGGGCGTCGCCGATCGACCACCTGACCGTCCCGGAGGTGCTGGCCTGCGTCGAGCTGGCCGCCGCCGACCTGGACGAGCTGGTCCGCAAGTACGTCCCCGGCGTCCACCTCCTGAAGGTCCGCGACTTCAACCGGGCCAAGAAGGCGGCCGACTGGTACAAGACCGGCCAGAACCTCTACTTCGCCGGGGCCGCGGTCCTCAACCCGGTCGAGGTCGGCATCCGCTGGCTGGCGTCCCGCTACGCCCTCGGCAACCTATTCGACCGCCTCCAGGGGAATGTCCTCCTCTGGTTCCACACCGCCTTCGTCCACCAGTTCGGCCGCTACCTCATCGAGATGAACAGCGGCCGGCTGAAGGTCGGGGTAAAGCGCTACCGGGAAATCCTCAAGGCCCACCAGGAGCCGCCGGCCGAGGCGGGCGGGGAGCCGCCGACCGTTGTGGACGAGCCGCCGGCCGCGGCCCCGGTCAAACGGATCGGGCTGGCCGTCCTCGGGCCGGTGAAGGCCGGGAAGTCGAGCCTGGTGAATGCCCTACTCGGCAAACAGGCCGCGACGGTGGACACCCTGCCGGTCCCGCACGTCGGGACCAAGTACGACCTGACCCTGACCGGCAACGTCCCGGTGACGATCCTCGACACGGCCGGGTACGGGCAGGAGGGGGCGAACGAGGCCGAGTTCGCGGCCGCCGCGGAAGCGGCGAAGGACGCCGACCTGGTCCTGTTCGTTACCCCGGCCACCAACCCCGGCCGCCGGGCCGACGTGGACCTGCTCGACCGGCTCCGGGCCTGGTTCGCCGACCGGCCTCAGCTCAAGCTGCCGGCCGTGGTCGCGGTCGTGAACCAGGTCGACCTGCTCAGCCCGAAGGCCGAGTGGAGCCCGCCGTACAACTGGCAGACCGGAGACCGGCCGAAGGAGAAGACAATCCGCGAGTGCGTGGCGGCGGTCCGGGAGCAGCTCGGCGACCGGGTGGTCGATGTCGTCCCGGTCTGCGGCCGGGCCGGCGAGACCTGGGGCTTCACCGAGGGGCTTGTTCCCGCGGTCGCCTTGCGGCTGGACGACGCCCGGGGGTCGGCCATGCTGAAGGCGTTCGACGCCGAGGCCGCCGCCGACCAGTACCGGAAGGTCGGCAAGCAACTCCTGGAGGGCGGCCGGAAGGCGCTGGGGATTTTGTGGGAGAGTCTGAAGAAGTGAGCGTCGGGGGGGGCACCCCCCCGGACGGGGGGCAGACAACCCGCGGGGCCCCCCCCCCCCCCCCCCCAAGCCCCCC
>JAIEQO010000484.1 GCA_019747655.1 Gemmataceae bacterium
CGCAGCCCCACCTGAACGGCCCCCCGCCCACCCCGGAGCCCGTCCCGGCCGCCGCACCGACCGTCACCGCCGCCCCCCTCCCGGACGACGCCCCGCCGGCCGCCCTCGTCCCGACCCCCGGCCGGTGGGAGCGGTTCGGCTGGTACGCCGGGGCCGTCGTCGCTACCGCCCTGTTGATCGTCGCCGGGCTGCGGCTCGACCGGGCCGACCTCCGGGCCCCGCTGGCCTACGACGACGACGCCCTGCTGATCATGCCGCTGGTCAAGGCGACGCTCGAGCGGGGCCACCCGTTCGGCCACTGGCGGAACCCCCGGCTGGGCCACCCGTGGGGCCAGGAGCTGCACGACTTCCCGGTCGTCGACCACCTCCACCTCCTGCTCGTCTGGCTGACCGGGCAGGTCGTCCCGGACTGGGTGGTGGCGTTCAACCTGTACCACCTCCTGACCTGGCCGCTGACCGCCCTGACGGCGATGTGGGCGTTCCGCCGGCTCGGGCTGACGCTCCCGTTCGCGGCCGCCGGCGGGGTGCTGTACGCCTTCCTGCCGTACCACTACCTCCGGGGCGAGGTCCACTACTTCCTGGCCGCGTACTGGGTGGTGCCGCTGTCGTGGCTGCCGGCCCTGGCCATGCTCAAAGGCGAGCTACCGTTCTTCCGCCGGGACGGGGCCGGCGGGTACGCCTGGGGCCTCCGCCGCTGGGCCACCCTCGGACAGGTGGTGCTGGCCCTCGCCACCGCCTCGGCCGGGGCCTACTACGCCTTCTTCGCCTGCGCCATCTACTCGTTCGTCGGGCTGTACGCGGCGGTCGCCCGGCGGACCTGGAAGCCGCTGGCCTCGGCCGGGCTGCTGATCGTCCTGGTGGGCGGGTTCGGGGTGCTCAACCACCTGCCGGCGTTCCTCTACACCGCCGAGCACGGCCGCAACGGCGTGACCGAGCGGACGCCCGAGGAGGCCGAGATTTACGGCCTCAAGCTGGCCCACCTCGTCCTGCCGATCGACGCCCACAACCTGACCGTGCTCGGCCAGCTCAAGGCCCGGTACGGGTCCGGGGCCCGGCCGCTGGACAACGAGAATACCTACGCCCCGCTCGGGGTCATCGGGGCGGCCGGGCTGCTCGGCCTGTTGGCAGTCCTGGTCCTGCCGGTCGGGCGGCGGTGGCCGTACGGGCCGTTGGCGGCCGTCACCGGGTTCGTCCTCCTGCTGGCGGTGATCGGCGGGTTCGGGTCGGTGTTCAACCTCTTGGTGATGGACCAGGTCCGGGGCTACAACCGGTTCAGCGTCTACCTGGCGTTCACCTGCCTGTTCGCCGCCCTGTGGTGGGCCGACAAGGCCCTCCTGACCCGCCCGCGGTGGCACCGGCTGCGGGTCCCGGCGGCGGTCGGGCTGGTCGCCCTGGGGATCGCCGACCAGACGCCGACGGCCTGGTTCGCGGACGGGGTCACCAAGGAGCTGGACAAGGCGGCCGACCGGTTCCGGGCCGACCGGGCGTTCTTCGCCGCCGTCGAGGAGCAGCTCGGGCCGGACGCGGCCGTGTTCAGCGTCCCGTACGTCCCGTACCCCGAGGTCCTGCCGGTCCACAAGCTGAACACCTACGAGCACGCCCGCGGGTTCCTCCACACCGACACCCTGCGGTGGGCCTACGGGGGGATGAAGGGGCGGTACGCCGACGCCTGGTACCAGCACGTCGCCCACCGGCCGCTGGACGAGCTGGCCCGGCGGGTCGCCTGCCGCGGGTTCGACGCCATCCTGGTCGACAAGCGGGGTTTCACGCTGGACCCGTTCGAGAAGAAGAACCCGCGGAACTACGGGGACGTGGTGATCGACGCCCTCCGGCGGGCGGCGGCCGGCGGGAAGGTCAAGCTGCCGGTCGTCGTCCGCGAGGAGACCGAGCGGGAGCGGAAGGACGGCCGGGGGCAGGACCGGGGGCAGGTGGTGGTGGACATCCGGCCGTACCGGGAGTGGCTGCGGGCCCAGGACCCGGCCCAGTTCGCCGCCTGGGAGCGGGAGGAGCGGGAGTGGCCGGCGGTCCTGTGGCTGGCCGGGTTCTACGCCTGGGAACCCTACGGCTTGCAGGACAAGCTCCGGTGGGGCGGGCGGGCGGGGACGGCGGTGGTGGTCAACCCGTCCGACCGGACCCGCAAGTACCTGCTCCGGTTCACCGTCGGGGTGGACGACACGGTCGGCCCGTTCACCGTGCGGATCGACGGCGGCGGGCTGGTGCAGCTCAACAAGGACGGCGGCCCGGGGCCGTGGGAGGACGAGATCGAGGTCCGCAAGGAGCCGGGCGACTGGGGCAAGAGCCCGCCCCGGTACGGGGAGGGGCGGGGGTACATCCTGGAGGTCCCGCCGGGCGAGCACCGGGTCACGTTCCGCTGCACCCCGCCGCCGAAGTTCATGCCCAGCGACCCCCGGCCGGTCATGTACTTCCTCAAGGACATCAGCCTGACGGAAGTGAAGTGAGCAGTCATCAGTCATCAGTCATCAGTCACCAGTCACCAGCCGGCAGTGACCTGTCGCCGGCGCCGATGCACCCTCTCCGGTCTGATCACTGTTAACTGATCACTGTTCACTGCCGGCTGCTCACTGGCCCTCGTCCCGTACAATTCCCTATCCCCGTCCCCGGCCCTCTCCCTCCCGAGGTCCGCTTATGCCGCCGCCTGCCCCGGCCAAGTGCCCGCCGGTCACCCTGTTCTCCGACTCGCCGACGTTCCGGATGGCCGCCGACCAGCTCCGGCAGGTGGCCGCCGCCATCGACCTCGACCCCGGGATCGCCGAGCGGTTGTCCATCCCCAAGCGGTCGCTGGTCGCCAGCATCCCGATCCGGATGGACGACGGGTCGGTCCACACGTTCGTCGGCTACCGGGTCCAGCACTCGCTGACGAGTGGCGCGAGCAAGGGCGGGCTGCGGTACGCCCCCCACGTCGACCTCGGGGAGGTGGCGGCGCTGGCCATGTGGATGACCTGGAAGTGCGGGATCATGAACCTGCCGTTCGCCGGGGCGAAGGGCGGGGTGGCCTGCGACCCCCAAGTCCTGAGCGTCGGGGAGAAGGAGCGGATCACCCGCCGGTTCACCGAGGAGGTGCAGGCCGTCATCGGCCCGCGGATCGACGTGATGGCCCCGGACATGGGGACCGACGAGCAGACGATGGCCTGGATTTACGACACCTACTCGATGAAGGTCGGGTACGCCTGCCCGGAGATCGTCACCGGCAAGCCGGTCGAATTGGGCGGGTGCGTCGGCCGGCGGGAGGCGACCGGGCGGGGGGTGGTGTACTGCATCCAGCAGGCCCTGGACGAGCTGGGGATCACCGCCGACCAGGCCACGGCGGTGGTCCAGGGGTTCGGGAACGTCGGGTCGGTGACGTGCGACGAGCTGGCCAAGATCGGGGTCCGGGTGGTCGCCGTCGGCGACCGGTACGGGGCCGTCCGGCACCCGGAGGGGCTCGACGTGCACGCCCTGCACCGGCACGTGTACGCCCCGGACAACCGGCGGCGGACGGTCGCCGGGTTCCCCGGGGCCGAGGCGATCGACCCGGCCGAGCTGCTCTCGACCCCGTGTACGGTCCTGGTCCCGGCGGCGATGGAGCGGGTCATCACCGCCGAGAACGCCCCGAAGCTGCGGTGCCGGGTGCTGGCCGAGGGGGCGAACGGCCCGACCACCCCGGACGCCGACGAGGTGTTGCAGGCCAACGGGGTGTACGTCATCCCGGACATCCTGTGCAACGCCGGCGGGGTGACGGTGTCGTACTTCGAGTGGGTCCAGGACATCCAGCAGTTCATGTGGGACGAGGAGGACGTGAACAAGGAGCTGCGGAAGCTGATGCTCCGGGCGTTCGCCCGGGTCCGCAAGGAGGCCAAGGACCGGAACCTGCCGAACCGGCTGGCGGCCCTCTCCCTGGGGGTGCAGAAGGTGGCCAACGAGAAGGCCAAGCGGGGGCTGTTCCCGTAGCCGGAAGTTTCGAGTTCAAGGTTTCGAGTTTCGAGTTTGACCGGCGACACTTCCGCCGGTTGTAACCCGTTCCCGTCGGGCAGGCCCGGGCGAGCCCCAGTCCCGGCGTCGGTCGGCCACCTTGTGCCGGTGGGAACACCCGCGGTGTTTTCCCTGGCCCACCCGACGAAATCGACATCTCCCACATATTTTCCCGCCAACCCCATTGACAACACCCCCCGGCTGCGGGTACTCTTCACCTAACTTAGTAGGTTAGGCGTTTCCGGAGGTGCCGGCGTGGCCGACGTGCAACCCCCCAGCGACCGCGAGCTGGACGTGTTGAAGGCCTTGTGGGACCTCGGGGCCGGGACCGTCCGGGAGGTCCACGACCGGCTCGCCCCCGGGCTCGGGCTGGCCTTCAACACCGTCCAGACGGTGCTGCGGAACATGGAGGACAAGGGGCTGGTCGGCCACCGGGCGGCCGGCCGGACGTTCACCTACTACCCCCGCCACACCCGCGAGCAGGTGACCGGCCGGTTCCTCTCGAAGGTGTTCGACGGGGCCCTCGACCAGTTCGTCCTGAGCACGCTGCGGGCCGCGGACGCCTCGCCGGACGAGCTGGCCGACCTGGAGCGGCTGATCGCCGAGGCCCGGGCCAACAAGCAGACGCCGAAGGGGGGCCGGTCATGAGCGACGCCTTCGTCCTGGAGTGGCTGGCCCGGGCCGCCGCCGGCGGGCTCGTCTTCCTCCTCGCCGCGGCCGTCGCGGTCCGGGTCTGTCGCCAGCCGGCCGACCGCGTCCGGGCCACCTCGGTCGCCCTGTTCGGGGCGGTGCTGGTGCCGTGGCTGGCGCTCCTGCCCGGGCTGCCGCGGGTATCGCTCGGCGTCCTGCCGGCCGAGCCGGCGGCGGTCGAAGTGGTGCCGGTCACGGAGGCTCCGGGGGCTCACGCCCCCGGCTCGCCAGGTGAAGAGGTCGCGCCGGTACACCCCTCGGTGCCGCCGGTCCAGCCGGTCGCGGTGGCGAAGGATGCGCCCGTGCCCGCGCCCCCGCCCGTGCCCGGGGCATCCCCGGCTCCGGGGGCTCACGCCCCCCGCTCGCCCGAGCCGGCCGTCTCGCCGACCCCGACTCCGGGGGCTGACGCCCCCCGCTCGCCGAACTGGTCCGTTGGCGGGCTGGTCGTTGCCGGGTACGGACTGGCCACGCTGGCGGTGCTGGGGTGGTCGGCCGTCGGGGTGTGGCAACTCGCCCGGCTCCGGCGGCACGCCCGGCCGGCCCCGGCCGAGGCCGTGGCCCTGCTCCGGGAGGTCGCCGGGCCGGCCGCCGCCCGGGCCCGGGTGCTGGTCAGCGACCGGGTCGACAGCCCGATCGCGTTCGCCGGGCTCTTCCGGCCGGTGATCGTACTCCCCGCGGCCGACGCCGACCCGGCCGCCGTCCGGTTCGGGCTGGCCCACGAGTGGGGCCACGTCGAACGCGGCGACCTCCGCCGGTGGTATCTGACCACCTTCGCCCAGATCGTTCTGTTCTACCAGCCGCTGTTCTGGTGGCTCCGCCGGCAGCTCCGGCTGAGTCAGGACCTGCTGGCCGACGCCCGGGCCGCCGCGGCCGGGGACCCGGCCGACTACGCCGCCTACCTCGTCGCCCTGGCCCGCCGGCGGTGCGCCGCCCCGGCCCTGGCCCTGGGCGTGGCCGACCGCCGCTCGCACCTGACCCGGAGGGTTCACATGCTCCTGCTCAGCCCCGAACCGCCCCGCCCGTACTGCCGCCGCATCTGGACGGCCGGCGTCGCCCTGGTCGCCGTCGGCCTGCT
>JAIEQO010000720.1 GCA_019747655.1 Gemmataceae bacterium
CCGCGGCGGCTGGCCGGCCGACGCCCCCCTCCCGCCGCACCGGCTCGGGCTGGCCGCCGGGTGGTTCGCGGCCGGCGACCCGGAGGCCGGCAACCGGCTTCTGGACGACGCCCGGCGGCGGCTCTTCGTCACACGCGAGGGCGACGACCGCGACCGGACGGAACTGGCCGTGGCCTACGCCGAGGCCCTGGGGGCCGGGCCGCCCGGGGTCGCCCTCGGCCGGCTCGAAGAGCTGTTCCAGCTCCTCGACCGGGTGGCCGTGACCGGCTCGACTAACCGCTACTACACCCTCCAGCCGCTGCGGCTGGTCGACCGGGCCGTCCGGGCGGTGGTGGGCGACGACCACACCCCCGGCCCGGCCGCCCGCGCGTGGCTGGCCGACGACGAGTTCCTGACCCGAACACGGGTCCACCGCGACGCGACCGCCGCCCTCCGGGCCGCGGGGCTCGGTTAGAGCGGACTTCGGGAGGGCGTAGCGGGCGGTGTTGGAGTCCCGGCTTCAGCCGGGGTAAAGGCGAATGCCCGGCTGAAGCCGGGACTCCAACCGGGCCGGTACACCGTCTCGGACCGCGCTCGAGATGCTCGCTGATGGCCGATTCGCTACCGTCGTTGGGAAGAAAATTCCGTCGGACATGGGAACGGCAAGTCGCCCGTTCTTGGCGGGTGTGGTGTCCGTAACCCCATTTCAGGTTTGGTTATCCGTGGTCAAGGGGCGCGAAAGTCCACCTCATCCCGGGCGCGAAATGTCGGGGAAAATCGCAATTTGGGGGATTTGCTGCTTGAACACTTCTTCCCAAGCCGTTAAACTCCGCCCAGACGTGTAGTCCTCGGCATACTGCACGGCCATACGGCCGACCCGCACCGCCCACCCCGCCCACGCCCACGCCCACCGTTCGGGCCCCGGGTCAAGCTGTTCGAGTCGTGTGCCGCCCACCGGCGGGGCCGGAGCGTTTCCGGCCCGCCCAACCCGCCATGCCGAGAGGAGTCGCCCTCGTGAAAACGGGTGTGAGGCGATTACTGGGAGTCGTGGCGTTCGCCGCCCTGGCCATCGGGCTGGCGACGTCGGGTTCGCGGCCGGCCAAGGCCGGGATCGTCAAGGTCGTTGGCAAGGGCGGTATGATCACCCCCACGGCGAACGGGAAGTACATGCCCAACGCCTTCCAGGACAGTCCGGGCGTGGTACGCGGCTGGGATGAGAAGCAAGGCACGCTGCTGAAGAACGATCTGTACGTCGATATCAACAAGAGCGGGCTCTTCGACGCGAACACGGACCTCCTGGGCTTCCAGCAGGGCAATCTGAAGGGCAAGAAGGTCAACAGTCAGTACCTCTACTTCGACCCGAAGAAGAGTGACCCGTCCGGGTTGGTGACCTTCTACTTCGATGGCAACATCCTCGGCGTGATTGCCGAGTCGGACCGGTTCTACAAGGCCAGCACCAAGACCGTACCTTACAACTACACCGACTACTTCCTCGCCTCGGACTTCCTCGCCGACCCCTCGTCCGGCCCCACCCCCATAACCCAGGCTGGCAACACGGTTAACGGCGTTTCTATCGACCCTCGCGGGCATTTCAACAACCGCGGTCTCGAGTTCGGTAGCCCGACCGACTCGGTCATTGTCAACGTCGGGTCGAACTTCATCACGGTGAACCTGAAGGCGAGCAACCCGGGCGACCAGATCCGGGTGCTCACCGCCGTCCCCGAGCCGGCCACGATGGCCATCGGCGGGCTCGGCGTGGCCTGCATGGGCGGCCTCCTGCGGCGGTTCCGCAAGAAGCCTGACCAGCCGGCCTCCGCCTGACGCAGACCCATCGTGACAATCCGAGGGGGGGGCGCGATCGCGCCCGCCCCCGCCATTTCCGGGACCTCCCCCGACATTCCCCTGTCACCCGCTTGGGCCTAGAATTGAGGTTCCGCTGCCCCGCCACGCGAGTCTTGCCGCCCATGCCGCCGAAGACCAAGCCGGACCCCGATGATTTGTCCCTGTCCGACCTCCAGGCCGAGGCCGACGCCCTCCGCGGCCGGATCAACCGGTTCCGGGAGTCGCTCGGCCGGTTCTTCGTGGCCAAGCAGGAGCTGATCGACCTGATGACGGTGGCGGCCGTCGCCCAGGAGCCGCTGCTGCTCGTCGGACCGCCGGGGACGGCCAAGTCGGACCTGGTGTTGAAGTTCAAGGACGCCCTCGGGATCGCCGAGGCCGACTACTTCGAGTACATGCTCACCCGGTTCACCGAGCCGAGCGAGATCATCGGGGCGATCGACATCGCCGAGCTCAAGGGCGGCCGGTACGTCCGCCGCAAGGAGGGCAAGCTGCCGACCGCCCGGCTCGTCTTCCTGGACGAAATCTTCAAGTCGAACTCGGCCATCCTGAACATCCTGCTGACCATCATCAACGAGAAGAAGTTCTACCAGGAGGGCCGGCCGGAGCCGGTCCCGCTCCGCATCCTGTTCGCCGCGACCAACGAGATTCCGGAGCAGGGCGAGCTGGCGGCCCTGAAGGACCGGTTCGTGCTCAAGGCCGAGAGCCGGCCGGTCCAGGACGACCACTTCGCCGAGCTGATCGACGCCGGGCTGCGGGGCGAGGCCCACAAGGGGCTGAACCAGCGGCCGTGGGCCGAAGGGCACTGCTCCCTCGACGACCTGCTGAAGGCCAACCGCTACCTCACGTTCCTCTTCGGCCGGACGACCGCCGACGGCCGGGGGGAGGAGCAGAACGACCGGCAGGTGTTCTTCCCGGCGGATGTCTTCCGCGAGTACCAGCGGCTGGTGAAAACGCTGGTCCGGGAGGACAAGATTTTCGTCAGCGACCGGAAGTTGGTGAAGCTCTACAAGCTCCTGCGGGTGCGGGCCTGGCTCTTCGGCGGCGGGACGGTCAGCAAGGACGACCTGCGGCTCCTGGCGTACCTCGGCGAGACGCACCAGGAGATCGCCCACCTGCGGGAAAAAGTACCCCTGCTCCTCGGCGACGGCTGACGGATTTCGCCTTTTCCTCTCGCCGCCCGGACCCCGGCCTGTAACATCTTGACTCCAGGGCAGGTATCATCACGAAGTCACACCGCCCGGAGTGCCCATCATGCCCCCCTCCCGCCGGCCCGCGTTCACGCTGATCGAGCTGGCCCCCCGGGACCGCGGGCGTCCCGCCCGCTCTTCGTCCCGATGCGGGCGTCCCGCCCGCTCTTCCCGGGCAGACAAGAGCGGGCGGGACGCCCGCGGTCCCAGGGAGGCCGGGTTCACGCTGATCGAGCTCTTGGTGGTGATCGCCATCATCGCCGTCCTGGTCGGCCTCCTCCTGCCGGCCGTCCAGAAGGTCCGGGAGGCCGCCGCCCGGATGCAGAGCCAGAACCATCTCCACCAGTTGGCCATTGCCGCCCAGAACTACGAGGGCGCCTTCGGCCACTACCCGAACGGCGGCGGGTACGACTACTCGGCCGGCCCGAACACCGCCCCGTACACCACCCCGAACGCCTACACCATGATCCCGGGGTACGGGAAGTTCCGCCCCCGGTGGGGCGACCCGGCCAAGCAGGGGAAGTTCCAGCTCGGGTCGGCCTTCTACTCGCTCCTGCCCTACGTCGAGCAGGAGCCGGTGTTCCGGGACCAGGTCGCCGCGTTCCGCACCTCGGTGAAGATCTTCCACATGCCGCTGCGGCGGGAGGCCCGGGCCTACGACATCCCGAAGCCGAGTGACCCGGTCAACCCCGGCTTCACCTACGACGACGCCGGCCTCGGGCCGAGCGCCCGGACCGACTACGCGGCCAACGACCAGGTCTTCCCCACCACCTACTCCGGGTGGGGGCGGGTGCTGAAGTACACCGACCTCCGGGACGGCAGCTCGCAGACGATCTTCTTCGGCGAGAAGGCGATGAGCCCGGACCAGGTGGCCACCGGCGGGTGGTCGTGGGACGAGCCGTACGTGATGGGCGGGACCGGCGGGACCGGCCGGTGCGGCGACGGGATCTACCCGGACAGCGAGATGCGGCGGTTCCCGGAGAAGGTGTACGCCGGGAACTGGCCGTACCCGAACGACCCGGCCCCGGACGCCCCGTCGCCCGGTGAGGGGTGCGGCGGCGGGAACTGGGGGTCGCCCAGCCCGGCCGGGGCCCAGTTCGCCTTCGGCGACGGCAGCGTCCGGACGGTCCGGCACACCGGCACCCTGCCGCCGACCCTGGCGGCCGGGGCCGCCCAACTGCAAGTCCGGCGGATGATCCGCCCGGCCGACGGGATCGTCATCGTCACCGACTGACCGGGGGGGCCGATGCGCGGCGTGGTCCTGTTCGCCCTCACCGTCGGCCCGGCCGGGTGCGGGGCGGACAAGCCGAAGCTCGTCCCGGTCTCCGGGACGGCCTCCGTCGAGGGCAGGGCCCTGGTCGGCGGCAGCCTGACGTTCCACCCGCCGGCCGGGGTGACGTTCAACGGCGACCGCCCGTCGTGCCAGCTCCAGGCCGACGGGTCGTTCGTGGTCAAGACCTACCCGCACGGCGACGGGGCCCCGCCGGGGGCTTATAAAGTCACCCTGTCCCCCGAGCTGGCCTCCCGGATCAAGCGGCCGCAGCTCGCCGACCCGGCCAAGACGACCCTGGCGGTCGACGTGCCGGACGACGGCAAGTGGGACGTGGTCCTCGACATCAAGTAGCCCCCGGAGCCGCACCGATGGCCGACCCCTGTTGCGCGACGGCCCCGAACCGGACCCCGGCCGGGGCCACCGCCGTGGTCAAGTTCCACGCCTCGCTGAACGTCTCCGACCTCCCCCGGGCGGTCCGGTTCTACGAGGCCCTGTTCGGCACCGGCCCGGCCAAGCTCTACCCCGACTACACCAAGTTCGAGGTGGACGAGCCGCCGCTGGTGCTGTCGCTCAAGCCGAAGCGGGCGTGCGCCGGCGGGCCGCTCAACCACCTCGGCCTGCGGGTCCTGTCGGTCGACCACCTGCGGGCGATCCAGGCCCGGCTGGCGGCGGTCGGGGCCCCGATCGGCCAGCAGGACGAGGTCAAGTGTTGTTACGCGTACCAGTCGAAGATTTGGGTGACGGACCCGG
This sequence comes from Gemmataceae bacterium, assembly GCA_019747655.1. Lineage (GTDB taxonomy): Bacteria > Planctomycetota > Planctomycetia > Gemmatales > Gemmataceae > Urbifossiella. The sequence continues at coordinate 5,032 of JAIEQO010000720.1, forward strand.
ACCAGACGATGTGGGAGATTTACGTCCTCTTCGACGACGTGCCGGACTGGGGCGAGAAGGACAAGAAGGTGAAGCTCCTGGCCCCGCCGTTCAAGGCCCTCGGGCTGTGGGGGACCCTCCGCCGGAACTGGGCCAACCGGTTCGGCCGCCGGGCCACCGCCGCCGACGGGGCCGCTGCCCTGGCCGAGCACAAGTAGACGACACAGGCCGGGAGGCCTGTGCCACCAAAGCGTGTTCCTGGTGGCACAGGCCTCCCGGCCTGTGGTCCGACTCTCATGACCGCCCTTCCCCCGCCGCGACCGGACCCGCCCGCCCCGCCCCGGCCGCACCGGGACGGCCTCGGCTACTGGCTCGGGCTGCCGGGCCGGTGGCTCTACCAGATGGCCCACAACGGCCACGGCATCCTCCGCGTCCTCGACATCACCCGGCTCCGCCCCTTGCCCTACGGCCTCATCCCGCCCGACCACCCGTGGGCCACCGGCCTCGACCCGGCGACCGGGTCATACATCTGGCACGCCAACGTCCTCTACCGCTCGCCCCGCGGCCCGGCCGAGGACGGGCTGCCGATGGACGACTTCGTCGTCACCAAGACGGGGCAGTTCCTGGCCGGGCGGGTGGCCCTCTCGACCGGCCCGGACGAACTCCCGGTCGGGCCCCGCCGGCGGATGCCGCACGGCATCAACTACATCCACGGGACCAGCCACTACAACAGCGGCTGGCTGGT
>JAIEQO010000817.1 GCA_019747655.1 Gemmataceae bacterium
CCGGCCGACGGGAACGACCGGACCGCCAGTTCGTGGAAGCAGTCGGTCAGCGTCAGCCGGCCGGTGGCGAAGTCCTCGTGCGACGACAAGCACAGGATCAACCCACGGGCCACGGGGACGGTCGTCATGGGCGATCTCCAACCCTCATCGTACCACGCCCGGCCCGGCCGCGTCACCTCAGCCACTTGTCGGCGAAGTCCGTGTAGACCTTCCAGTCGGCCGGGGTCATGGCGTGCTGGCCCGGCCGTACCCAGTACCCCAGCCGGCTACCCACCAGCTCATTCACCTCGGGCACCTTGTCGGCCGCCAGGCCCTCGACGCCGAGCAACTTGTACACCGGCGTCGCCGCCTTCAACACCTCGAACTGTCCCGCCGGGTTCGCCCACAGGTCCTCGGCCGCGTTCGGGAACAGCACCGGCCGCGGGGCGCACAGGGCCACCAGGCCGTGTTGGTCGAACGGCAGCCGCGACGGGGCGTCGTCGAACGCCTTGAAGTTCCCGCAGAACCAGTGCGGGAACGCCTTGTTGATGACGGCCACCGTCTCGGCCTTCGGGTCGGCGTGCCGGCTCGGGCCGGTCCCGCCGCACCCGGCCTGGCTCGGGATGACCACCGCGATCCGGTCGTCGAACGCCCCGGCCACCAGGGCCGTCTTGCCCAGCCGGGAGTGCCCGACCGCCGCCAGCCGCTTCCCGTCGATCGCCTTGTCCGTCACCAGGTAATCGACCGCCCGGCTCACGCCCCATGCCCACCACATGATGGTCGCCGTCTCGTCCCCGGCCGGCTGCCCGTCGGGTTGGGGGAGCGTCGCCCGCATCCCCTCCCGGACGTGCGGCCGGTCGGGCTGGATGTCGCCGCAGTAGAAGGTGGCGACCGCGTAGCCCCGGCCGACGACCTCGGCCAGCGACCAGGTGTCGGCCTGCTTGCCCCGCCCCTCGGCGGTCGCCTTGTTGTCCTTGACGCCCGGGTAGCGGTCCGGCACCCAGGCCGTCGGAACGCGGACCCGCTCGTCCGGGGTCAGGAGGTGGTTGCCGCCGAAGTTCGCCCCGACGAAGCAGGCCGCCGGCGTCTTCCCGTTGGGGGTGGCGACCAAGAGGTACAGCTTCGGCCAGTTCGGCGGCCCGAACGTCACCTCCACCTCCTTGAGCATCCCCTTGCCGCCGAACGCCTGGGCGTCCTCGAACAGGACCTTTCCCGTGACCGCCTCCGGCTTCGGGGGCTGGCGGCCGTACATGTAGTGCTGGAACAGTTCCTTCAGCTCCGGCCTCCGCTTCGCCCCCCACTCTTCCTTCGTCGTGACCTTCGACCCGTCCATCATGACCAGCGGGTCGGGCAGGCCGGGGACCGACGGCAGCTTGTCCGGCGGGGGAAAGTCGGCGGCGACGGCCACGGCGGCGGCTCCGAGCAAGGGGAGGAGGCGCATGGGAAGCTCCGGGGTGTGGGAGTCAAGGAACAGATTAACCACGGAGTCACAGAGAACACAGAGCGGCAGGGACGGAGGGTTGAAACCCTGCTTCCCCGTCTGCTCGGTGTCCTCTGTGACTCTGTGGTGAGCTCCCCGACCCGCCGGCTACTTCGCCCCGCCCGCCTTCGCCTTCCCGACCACCTCGCGGATGGCCGCGACCACCAGGTCGGGCTCGTCGGCATGGATGCCGTGCCCGGCCGTCTTGGCGACGGTGTGGGAGCTGTTCGTCGACAGGGCCGGAAGGCCGGCCTGGAGGTCCTGCGAGACCTGCTCGATCGGCTTGAGGATGGCGTCGGGCAGGTCCGGCACCATCTTCCACTCCGGGCTGTGGGTGAGGACCGCCAGCGGCTTGGCCCCCAGCCCGCGGGCGGCCCGGACTTGGTCCCGGCTGGCCACCATGTCCATGCCCTCCGGGCCGGCCCCACGGTCGGCCAGCCGGGCCGCTAGAAACTCCCGGCTCTTCGTAACGGCCGGGTCCTCGCCGGGGGCGGCCGCGGGGAGGGCGGCCAGCCACTTCGCCTCCTGGTCCGGGTGGGTGGCGTCCACCAGCACCACCCCGGCCACGTCGTCCGGGTAGAGGTCGGCAAACACCCGGACGTTCAGCCCGCCGACCGAGTGGCCGACCAGGACGTAGGGGCCGGGGACCTTCGCGTTCGCCAGCAGGGTGTGGAGGTCGCGGGCGGCGTCCCGGAAAGTGCGGGGCTTGGTCGGCGCGGGGTCGCTGCTGCCCAACCCGGCCCGGTCGTACAGGACGACCCGGTTGGTCTTGGCGACTGCGTCGCACACGGGCGTCCAGGACCCGCTCTCCACCGGCGGCTCGCCCGCCCCGGCGTCGATGACGACCGTGGGGCCGCCCTCGCCGCGGGCGAGGAGCGTTAGCTTGTACCCGCCGACATCGACCCGTTGCGGGCCGGCCGGGGCCGGGGCTTGGGCCGGCGGCTTCCCCGGGTCGGCGGGGGGCGGGGGTTCCGGCTTGGCGCAGGACGACGCCCACACGGCCAGGAGGGCGAAGGCGGCGAGCGGGCGGGCGGCGGTCGGACTCATGGTCGGCCCCGGGCGGTCGCACGTCCGCCCGGAACCGGAGTTGGCCCGTCGCCGGCGTGGCACCAGGGGCTAGTTCGCCCGCCCGCCCCGGCCATTTCGCCGGCCGGGGCGGAGGCACACGAGGTGACTTCAGAAGCTGAGGCCGGAGACGGCGGCGAACGCCAACACCTCCAGCCCGGCGAACTCGCCCGGCAGGCTGAACGAGTCGTTCACCTCGACCCGGACCGTCTTCCCGTCGTCCCGGGTGTAGGTCAGGTTCGGGAACAGGTGGCGGCTCAGCTCGTGGCCGTTGGGCACCAGCCCGAGGTCGATCGGGTCGAACTCGGACTCGTTCCCCCGCTGGCTCTGGATCAGGCCGAGGAACCCGAGGGCCGTCGGGCCGACGGTGCAGAGGTTCTGGGCCGGCGACCGCGGGTCGCAGTACTGCACCCCGACCGCGTCGGCCGGCATCCCGCCGAGCCGGCGGGCGGTGTCGGCGTCCGGCTTCCACCGGGCCAGCGTCCCGGCCTGCCGGAGCACCGCCCCCTGGACCGGCTGCGGGTGGGCGGCCACCACCAGCCAGTCGCCGACCACCGCGTAGGTCGGGACGAAGAACCCGAAGTCCCGGCCGTACACCTCCCGGATTTCGACCCCGGCCAGCGTCTTCTTGCGGACCTTCACCCGCCCGCCGGCCACCGCCTCGGCCGTCCGGGCCAGCCGGTCGGCCGCCGCCCGCACCCTGGCCGGGTCCTTCACCGAGATGCACAGCACCGTCCCGAGGACGCTCAGCCCCTCGGTCGGCGACTGGTAGATGCACACCTTGTCCCCGAGGTGGGCGAGCAGGTCGGCCCGGGCGTCGATCCCGGTCGCCTTGTTCAGCTCCCGCTCCAGGAACTCCCGCCGCAGCTTCGACACCTCGGCCGGCGTCTTCCCCTGGTCCTCGACCCCGAACTGCTCGGGGACGAGGGCGTCGAGGACCGTCAGCCCGGCGTCGAACGCGGCCGTGTAGTCGACCCGCAGGAGGGAGAACCGGCTGGCGTCCGGCGGCAGGGGCGGCAGGTCGGCGAGCGTGACCGGCGACTGCTTCAAGACCCGGGCCACCCCCTTCCGCTCGCCCGGCAGGTCGAACTCGTACAGGGCCCGGGACTCTTTGCCCTTGAACCCGGACGAGAAGACGACGGCCTTCAGGTTGCCGACCCCGATCGCGTCGACCTTGGCGGCCAGCCCGGGGACGAACGGCCCGGCCAGCCGCTTGGCCAGCCCGACCACCGAGTCGGCGTCGACGTACCCGCGGGCCACCGCCTCGAAGTCGCCGGTCTGCCGGCAGCGGGCGAAGAGCGGGTGCTTGGTCAGCCCCCCCTTGGCGAGGTTGGCCCGGACGCCCTTCACGGCCGTCTCGACCGGGGCCGACCCGGCGTAGAAGACGACGTGGTCGCCCTCGACCCACCAGGCCGCCCTGACCGGTACGTCCCGGTTCTGCGGGACGAGGACGAACCCGGTCCGTTCGAGTGCGGCCGGGAGCGGCTCGACCTGCGCCTCGGCCGACCGGGTGACGAGGCGGATGGTGCCGAAGATCACGTCGGCCTTCGGCCCGGCCCCGGGGACGACGACGAACACCCGGGCGTCCGGGAGGAAGGAGTCCGGGGCCGGGCCGGGGCCGGCCCCCAAGAGCCCGCCGAGGGCCTTGCCGACCCCGGCCAGGGTCGGCCGGGGCTCGTTCACCTCGGCCGCCAGGACGAACCCGGTGTCGCACAACAGGCCGACGAGCCGCTCGGCGTGCTTCAGGTCGGCGTGGGCGGCCTTGAGGGCGGCCGGCGATCGGCCCTCCTGGAGCGGGTCGGCCAGGAGGCTCGACCCGAGGAGCTTCGGCCCCTTGGCCAGCAGCGCCCGGACCGAGTCGCCGGTCGGCCCCTGCATCACCGCCCCGAGGGCCGACCCCTCATAGGCCGCCTTGTGCGGGGTGACGCCGTCCCAGCGGAGGTAGAGCTGGGTGGACGGCGACAGGAGGGCCTCCGGCGGGTCGGCGGCCCGGGCCGGGGCGGCCAGCAGGAGCAGGGCGAGGCCGCAGCCGAGGGGGCGGGACATGGGGGCTCCTGGGAGGTGATGACGGCGAACGGGGCGTCAATGGGACCCGGGGTTTCACCCCGGGCTACGTTGTGGCAGGCCTTCAGCCTGCGGGAATCGGGCTCCCCAGCCTGAAGGGCTGACACAGCGTAGCCCGGGGTGAAACCCCGGGTCGGGCCGTCCGCCCGGCTTACCCCTTCGCCGGCAGCGGCGGCGGGGCGGCGTTGCCGGCCGGGGCCGGCTTCCCGGCCGGGGCGTCGACCTTCTTGGCCTTGTCGATCAGCGGCAGGGACGCGAACTTGTCCCCCAACACCGTCCGGCTCTCAACCCCGAGCCAGTCGTCCAGGAGCGTCGCGTACACCCGGCGGAAGTCGGTGTGGTACTTCAGGTCGCCGTCGGTCAGGTCGGACAGGCTCGGGTGCTTGCCGACGACCCCGCCGGCGACCTTCGGCCCGGCCACGAACAGGTTCGACCCGCTCCCGTGGTCGGTCCCCCGGCTGCCGTTCTCCCGGACCCGCCGGCCGAACTCCGAGTACGTCATCAGCACCACCCGCGGGGCCTCGGCCCCGAGCCCGCCGAAGAACTGGCCGATCGCGCTGGACACCTCCTGCATCAGGTTGGCGTGCATGTCGGCCTGGCCGCTGTGGGTGTCGAACCCGGCGATCGAGGCGTAGTAGATGCGGGTGCCCAGCCCCTTCTGGATCAGCCTGCCGATCAGGTTCAGCTTGCCGTTGAGGGTGGACAGCTCGCCCTCGTCGCCGCGGTTGTTCCGCGGGTTGCCGTTGGTGTTCTGCCCGGCGTCGGCCAGGGCGTCCTCGATCTTCTTCAGGCTGGTGTACGTCTGGAGCTGCCGCTTCTGGACGAACGCGGCCAGGTCGCCGCCGTCGGTCCCGGCGTTCAGCTCCTGGAGGAGCTTCTTGCGGGGGTCGGCGTTGCCGGTTAGTTGGAGCTTGAAGCTGGCCCGGTCGGCCAGGCTGATGACCCGCCCGTCGGCCCCCTGGAGGGCGACCGGCAGCCGGTCCTGGCCGACGTACATCCCCGGCACCCCGGCGTCGTTCACCCGCATGGCCGGGATCGTCCGGCCGAGCCAGCCGTTGACCTCGGCCCGCTTCGGGTCGGCGAGCTGCCAGATGTCCATACTCTCGAAGTGGGACCGGTCCGGGTTCGGGTAGCCGACCCCCTGGACGACGGCGAGCTGCTTCTTGTCGAAGAGCTG
>JAIEQO010001078.1 GCA_019747655.1 Gemmataceae bacterium
CCGAGGGCGGCGGCCGTCACCACCTCGGGCGGCTTCGGCCCGCCGCACGGGCAGTCGGCCGGGGCCAGGGCCCGGGCGTGCGGCGGGTCGAACGGGACCACCCGGCGGTCGGCCGGGTGGCACCCGGCGAACAGCCCGACGGCGACGAGGGGGAGCCAGCGGCAGGGTGTGGGGATCATGGTCCGGCCGGAGTACCCGTTCCGCGGCCGGCTGTCAACGTGCGGGGCCGGATTCGTACTTCCGCCCTTTTGCGGGCCGATCAGTCTTCTCAAAACTCGTAGCTTACCACCATGCCACTGTTGGGTTTAGGTAAAATCGGCCCGAACCAAGCTCGTTGATGCAAACGGTTTGGGCCGATTCCACCAATTTTATGGCCGTTATCGATTGTTCCTCCGGCGAATCCGTCTATAACTGGGAACTTCACCAAGTTCCACGGGCTTCGTTGAGCCCCCGCCAGCGGTTGGCGGGAACGCCCGTGTTTTGCACCACGGAGGTCCGCTCATGGTCGCTACTACTTTCGCCGCCGTCGTCCTCGGCGCGACCCTGTCCCCCGGGGCGGTCGTCACCCCGGACTGGCGGACCGATTACCGGCAGGCCATCGTTGTCGCCCAGACCGACAGCAAGCCGGTCGCCGTGTTCATCGGCCGCGGGGCCCCGGCGGTCCCGGCCGAGGCGGCCGCCCTCTTGGCCAACAAGTACGTCTGCCTGACCGTCGACACCGCCACCCCGGAGGGGAAGGAGCTGGCCGGGAAGTTCGGCATGACCGACGGGCTGGTCATCAGCAGCGCCGGCGGGAAGGTCCAGGCCCTGCGGCACGCCGGGCCGGTCCCGGCGGGCGAGTTGGCCGCCTACCTGACCAAGTACGGCGACCCGAACCGGGCGGTGGTCACGACCGAGACGGTCGGGGCCGAGGCCGCCCCGGCGGCCGTCGTCCCGGCCAGCTACGCCGCCCCGGTCTACGCCCCGGCCCGGCCGGTCATCCGGACCCTCGGCGGCGGCTGCCCGAACGGCCGCTGCCCGAACGCCCGGTAAGTGGTTCTGGCAGCGACGCGGGAGGCCCGCCCGGTTCCGGGCGGGCCTCCTCACTTCTCCGACCATTCGACCACGGCTGCCGTCTTCCGCGGTTGATGGGCCGGGGGGCTGTTCCGGTAGGTGCCGGACAAGGCCCACACCATCGCCGTCAGCTTGCCTGTCTTCGTGTCCACGACGCCAACGCCCTCGCCGGTCGCGGCCGTGCGGACCGGGTACTTCGGGTCGTCGTCCCGGTTGTGGAACGATTCCCACGTCCCGGCATACCGGACCACCGCGTACCCATCCCCGACCCGTTCGAGCTTGGCCGTCGCCGCGGCTTTGGTCACGTCGTCCGGCCGTGGCGAGAAGATGGCGTCGGTGATCGGGCTGAGGGCCGGGGCGAACCGCCCGGCGGCGTCCTCGGCGACCGTCCAGGTCTGCCCGACCTTCGCCCCGGCCGGCGGGTGGAACGCGGCCCACCGGTCGGCCGTCAGGTAGGCGCTATCGACCACCGGCGAGCCCTGGTGCCGGCCGGCCCGGTCGAGTTCGACCACGGTGACGGCCAGCCGGACCTCGCCGTCGGGCGTGGCCCCCCTACCCCGGCCGGCGAGCGGGTCGGCGTGGCCCTTCGGGTCTCGCGGCGGGAGCGATCCGGCGGCTTTCAGGGCCTCGCGGACCATCGCCACGGTGTCGCCCGCCCACCGCTTCTGGTTCTCGGCCCAGGAGTCGCCCGGCCGGGCCTTGTGGTAGTGGAACCCGAGCACCTTCCCGGCCGGCGTGACCACCCACAGCCCCTGGGAGAAGTCGCCGAGCAGGCCGCGGAAGAACCGCCCGTCGGGGGTGTCGGGTAATCGGTCGGTGTTCAGGGCGACCGGGACGAGGTGGTCGGCCACGAGCTTGACGAGTGTGGGGTCGTTCAGGGGGCCCGCACGGAGCCCGGCGGCGTACCCTCAGCACCGCTCCAGCGGGCTGCCGTCCCGCTTCCGGCCGCCGGCCAGCCAGACGAACAGCGGTCGCTGTTCGTCGCGGGCTGCCTTCAGGGCGACGGCCGGGTCGATGTCCCAGGGGATTTGCCGCCAGGCGAGGTCGCGGGCCGCGGGGCGGATCGGCCCGGCCTTCTTGAGCAGGGCGGCCAACTCCGGCACCGGCTCGGCGGCGGGAGCAACCGCCGGCAGGGCGAGCAGCACGAGCAGAGCGGACCGGCGCATCGGCGACCCTCCGTGACCGCGGGCAACCGGCCCCCTCCCCTACGAAGGGAGGGGGAGGAAGCCCCGAGCCGTCCTGTCCGGTTCCCCCTCTCCGCCGCGGGGAGGGGGTTAGGGGGTGGGGTCTGGTATCACACCGGCCACTCGCCCCGCAAGACCGAGTACATCAGCACGTCCTCGTACCGGCCGCGGCGGAACAGGGACGACCGGAGCGTCCCCTCGTGCCGGAAGCCGAGCTTGTCCAGGACCCGCCGGCTGGGGTCGTTGCCGGCGATCACCCGGGCCTGGACCCGCTGCGGGTGGCAGGCCGCGAACGCCTCGGACACCACCGCCCGGCACGCCTCGACCACCAGCCCCCGGCCCCAGTACGGCTCGGCCAGCCAGTACCCGAGTTCCATCCCGCCGTTCGGGCGGGACGCCCAGAAGCAGCCGACCGCCCCGACCGGCTCCCCCTTCGGGTCGTCCCGGAAGGTGATCGCGTAGGGCTCGGGCGTCCCCTCCATGTACCGCGACTGGGCGTAGTCGCGGACGAACACGAGCGTGTCGTCGAGCGTCTTGTGATGCTCCCAGAGGGTGAACCGGGTGACGGCCGGGTTGGCCGCGAGCGGGAAGAGGGCCGGGGCGTCGGCCTCGGCGAACGGCCGGAGGACGAGGCGGTCGGTGGAGAGGGTCAGCGGGCGCCAGTCCGGCGGCATCATGGGTCAGGTCCCGGCCGGCCCCGGGGCCCACGGCACCGGCCGCTTGCCGAAGAACGCGGCCAGCCCGCCCCGGCACTCGTCGGTCAGCCGCGGCTCGGCACTGGCCTTGGCGAGATCGGCCACCGGGACGGCCTGGTGCGAACACCGCCGGAGCAAGTCCTTGGTGGTGGCCAGGGCCTTCGGCCCCCCTTCGGCCAGCGACCGGGCCCACCGCTCGGCCGTCGGCATCAGGTCGGCGGCCGACGTGACCGCGTTCACCAGCCCGAGCCGGAGGGCGTCGACCCCGTCGATCAGCTCGCCGGTCAGCAGCAGCCACCGGGCCGCCCGCTCGCCGACGTGCCGCAGGAGGTGCGGCATCACCATCGCTGCCACCAGCCCCCGCCGGACTTCGGGGTAGCCGAACTTGGCGTCCGGCACCGTCACGGCCAGGTCGCAGACGGTGACGAGCCCGGCCCCGCCGGCGACGGCCGCCCCGTTCACCGCCGCGATGGTTGGTTTGGGGAGGGTGTAGACCTGCTCGTACACGGCCGACAGCTTGGCCGCGTCGTCCCACACCAGCTCCGCCTCGTCGGCCTTCTCGATGGTGCCGCGGAGTTCGTCCAGGTCCATGCCGGCGCAGAACGCCGGGCCGGCCCCGGTCAGGATCACGCACCGAACGGCCGGGTCGGCCGCGGCCCGGGCGAAGGCGTCGGCCAGCGCGGCAATGAGCGCCCGGCTGAGGGCGTTCCGCCGGTCCGGCCGGTTGATCGTTAGCACCGCGGCCGGCGGCCGCAGGTCGTACAGGACGAGATCGCTCATCGCTTCACCAGCTCGTCGGGCACCTCGACCGGCATCCGCAGGAGGGCCACGGCCAGCGTCTTCCCCTGGGTGTCGGTCCGCAGCGACCGGCTGGCCCCGCCGGCCAGGGCGTCATACAGGACGAAGTTCAGCCCGCGGACGTTGGCCGCCTCGAACCGCTCGACCCGGGACGCCCCGAGCGGGGCGAAGTACGCCGCCACCCGGTCGGCCGTCAGGTGTTCCCGCAGCCACACGTACCCGGCGTCGGTGTACGCGATCACCGCCACGTTGGCGTGGTTCCCCTTGTCGCCGCTACGGCCGTGGGCGATCGCCGAGAGCGGGATTTCCCGCGGTTTGGGGGTCGCCGAGGTCATACCCCCTCCCCCCCCTGGTTTTCGCTCGCGGCGGTTCCGTCGACGTAACCCGAGACATCCGTAGGCCGTTGCGACCGACGGGCCGTCGCTGTCCGGGCGACCGGGCGGTCACGGTCGGCCGGAAAAATCGCCACAACTCGTTCCCGTTTCATGGCTTCCGCCTCCGCCCCACCGTTCCCGCATCCTGCATCGGTCGCCCGGCCTGCCACCTACCAGTGCCAGACACGGACACCGGCATCAAATATGGACATAATATCACATACTGTTCCGATGTCAACCTCGATGGACTCGACCCCACGCGCTCAGCTCACCTCCACAACCGGCGTCACGGCCGACTTGGCGACCAGGGCCGGCCAGTACGCGAACACCTCTCGGACTGGCGGCCGGCCGGTGGTGTACCCGGTCGTCCCGGCGAAGCCGGACGTGACCAGCGGGGCGAACTCCTTGGTGAAGCGTTCCACCGCCGCCTTCCGCGGGTCGCGGACCGCCACCCGCAGGACGACCTCCGGCGGGTCGGTGGCGGTCACGACGCCCGGCACCACGTCCCCGGCCCCGAGGTTTTCGATGTTCGTGGCCTCGAAGGTGAAGCCGGCGGCCCGCAGCCGCTCCAGGATGACCGCCCCCGACCGCCGGGCCTTCTCCGCGGCGTTCGGGCCGGCGATCACCAGCGTCCCGGCCGCGGCGTACCCGTCCCGGTAGGCGAGCGACACCTTGTACGTGTCGGTCACGCCGGCCGACGTGCCGCCGCGGACGTGGACCGCGTCCGGTCCCATCGGCGTGAGCCGGACGGTGGTGAAGTCGGCGACCACGTCCGGGGTGTAGTACCGGGCGGGGTCGGCGACCTCGTACAGGAGCTGCTCGGCGACCGTCTCCTCGTTCACGACCCCGCCGGTCCCGGCCGGCTTGGTGATCGTGAACGTGCCGTCGGCGGCGAGGTCGGCGATCGGGTAGCCCACGTCGCCGAGCCGGGTCGTGTCGTCGGCGTTGACCCACAGCCCGCCCGTGACCTGGGCGCCACACTCGATCAGGTGGCCGGCCACCGTCGCCGCGGCCAGCCGGTCGAGGTCGGCCTCGCCGAAGCCCCAGCCGAACTCGAACGCGGCCGGCCCGACGGTCAGCGACGCATCGGCCACCCGGCCGGTGATGACGACGTCGGCCCCGAGCTTCAACGCCCGGACGATCGGCTCGGCCCCGAGGTAGGCGTTGGCGCTGACGACCTTGTCGCGGATGTCGGCGAGCGGCCGGCCGGTGTCGAGGTGGTTGAGCCCGTGGCCGGCGGCGAGCAACTCGTCGAGCCGGGGGAACAGGTCGTCGCCCGTCACCGCCCCGACCTTGCGGACCGGCTGCTCGGACCACCCCCGCTCTCGGACCAGCACGGCCCGGGCCTTCGACGCGCACGCCAGCGGGTTCATGCCGCCGGCGTTGGTCACCACCTTGAGGCCCGGCTGTTCGCCCAGAACTGGCAGGAGGCGTTCGAGTACGTCGACGAAGTCGGTGGCGTACCCGGCCTGCGGGTCTTTGGCCTTCTGGACGGCCAGGATCGACATGGTCAGTTCGGCCAGGTACTCCAGGGTCAGGTACTGGAGCCGGCCGGCTCGCGCGAGGCTGACCGGGGCGTCGAGGTTGTCGCCCCAGAACCCGCACCCGTTGCCGATCCGGACGGCCTTCTTCACGACCACCTCCCGCCCTCCATCATAGAAGTCCGGGCAACAAACCCCTCCCCCGCCC
>JAIEQO010000074.1 GCA_019747655.1 Gemmataceae bacterium
CACCCGCAGGTGCCCTTGGCCTGGGGGTTGGTGACGGTGAAGCCCCGCTTGTTCAGGTCGTCGTGGAAGTCGACCACGGCCCCGCCGAGGTACAAGAGCGACCGCTTGTCGATCACCACCTCGACCCCGTGGAACTCGAACTTCTGGTCGGTCTTGGGGTCGTACTTGGGGTCCAGGTCGAGCTTGTTCTGGAACCCGCTGCACCCGCCGCCCTGGACCCGGACCCGCAGGTACAGCGGGGCCCCGGCCTCGACCGACCCGCCGGCCTGCACGTCGGCGACGTGCCGCTTGACCTCGGCGGCGGCCTTCTCGGTGACGACGAGCGGCGGGGCGGCCGGGGGGGCGTCCTTCAGGCCCAGGCCGGTGGTGGTCGGTTCGGTCGCGGTCGCCATGCGAACTTCTCCCGTGGGGGTGGACTGTTGCGTTAGAGGGACTTACCGGCGGCCCGGGTTCGGCTTACGCCCCGGCCCCGACCGGCTCGCCGGCGGCCGGCTCGGCCGCCTCCTGCTTCTCCTGGTAGTTCTTGACGGCCGCCTTGATCGCGTCCTCGGCCAGGACCGAGCAGTGGACCTTGACCGGCGGCAGGGCCAGCTCCTCGACGATCTGGGTGTTCTTGATCCCCAGGGCCTCGTCGACGCTCTTGCCCTTGAGCCACTCGGTCGCCAAACTGCTCGACGCGATGGCCGACCCGCACCCGAACGTCTTGAACCGGGCGTCCTCGATCACGCCGGTCTCCGGGTTGACCCGGATTTGCAGCTTCATCACGTCCCCGCACTCGGGGGCCCCGACGAGGCCGGTGCCCACGTCCAGGCTCTTGGCGTCGAAGCTGCCGACGTTCCGCGGGTTGTTGTAGTGCTCCAGGATCTTATCGCTGTACGGCATGGGGGACTCCGTTGGAACGCCCGCCGGCCGCCGGCGGGGAGGGGGTTTAGTGCGCGGCCCACTCGATCTTCTTGATGTCGATGCCCTGCTGGACCATCTCGAACAGCGGCGACATCTCCCGCAGCCGGCTGACCTCCCGGACGACCAGGTCGGCGACGTAGTCGACCTCGGCCTCGGTGTTGAACCGGCCGATCCCGAACCGGATGCTCGAGTGGGCCAGCTCGTCGCCCACCCCCAGCGCCCGCAGGACGTAGCTCGGCTCCAGGCTGGCGCTGGTGCAGGCCGAGCCCGAGGAGACCGCCACGTCCTTGATCCCCATCATCAGCCCCTCGCCCTCGACGTAGGCGAAGGAGATGTTGGCGTTCCCCGGCAGGCGTTCCGTGGGGTGGCCGTTCAGGTACGACTCGGGGAGCCGGTCCATGATGCTCGTCCGCAGCCGCTCGCGGAGGGCGAACGTCTTGGCCGACTCCTCCGGCAGCAACCGCCGGGCCAGCTCGCAGGCCGCCCCGAGGCCGACGATCAAGGGCACCGGCAGCGTCCCCGACCGCATCCCCCGCTCGTGCCCGCCGCCGTCGATCTGCGGCTCCAGCCGCACCCGCGGGTCCTTCTTGCGGACGTACAGCGCCCCCACCCCCTTCGGCCCGTACATCTTGTGGGCCGACAGGCTCAGCAGGTCGATCCCCATCGCCTCCACGTCGAGCGGAATCTTCCCGGCCGCCTGCACGGCATCCGTGTGGAACAGGACGCCCTTCTCCTTGCACAGCTTGCCGATGGCCGCGACCGGCTGGAGGGTGCCGATCTCGTTGTTCGCGGCCATGATCGACACGAGGACCGTCTTGTCGGTCAGGGCCCCGCGGACCTGGTCCGGGTGAACCTGCCCGTACTTGTCCACCGGTAGATAGGTCACCTGCACGCCGTCCCGTTCGAGCCGCTTGCAGGTGTCGAGTACCGCCTTGTGCTCCGTCACCTGGGTGACGACGTGGTTCCCCTTCTTCTTGTACATCGCGGCAACACCCTTGATGGCCAGGTTGTTGCCTTCGGTCGCCCCGCTGGTGACGATGACTTCCTTCGCCGACGCCCCGATCAGCCCGGCCACCTGCTCCCGGGCCTCCTCGACGGCCGCCTCGGCCTCCCACCCGAACGGGTGGCTGCGGCTGGCCGCGTTCCCGAACCGCTCCGTGAAGTACGGCATCATCGCCTCCACCACCCGCGGGTCGGTCCGGGTGGTCGAGTTGTTGTCCATGTAGATCGGCGTCTTGACCATGTCGCTCTCTTCGAGAGAAGGAACAAGGAAGAAGGAGAAAGGCAAACGCGAAACACTTACCGACGCTGCCGAGTCCCTTCTTCCTTTTGCCTTCTTCCTTTCATGCCGGGGTGTTTTCCGTCGTCTGGTTCGAGCAACAGCCGCCGGCGGCCAGCATCGGCAGGGCCGCCAGCCCCGCGGGCTTGGGCGTCGCCGGGTCGAACAGCTCCGCCAGCGAGACGCCCCGGAGGACGCCGATCAGCCGGCGGTGGACCTCGGCCATCGTCCCCTTAACCGTACACACCGCCGTCAGCGAACAGCCCGCGTGGTCGTCCCGGGTCTCGTTGCACGCCGTCAGCCGGAACCCGTCCTCGATCTCTTCGAGCAGGTCGGCCAGGCTGATCGACGCCGCCGGCCGGGCCAGGGCGTAACCGCCCTTCACCCCCCGGTGGCTGAGCACGAAGCCCTTCTGGCACAACTCCTTGAGGATGTTGGCCACGAACGGCCGGCTCAGGCCGAACTTTTCGGCAACCGCCCGGGCCGTCCCGCCGACCGGCCGGGCGTGCAGGTACGACAGGATCAGCAGGGCGTAGTCGGCTTTACGACTCAGCAAGGTCACAACCGGCCCTCGGCGAGAGGTGTAACGGGCGTCCTCACCCCTCCGAAGCATTGTTAGGCCGGAGATGGCAGCCGACAAGTGCTATTTCGTTGAGATCGTGTCTCAGCAACGGGTTCGGCTTTACGGCCGGGTGGCCTCGCGGTACGGTCCGGCCGCGACCGTGGCCGTCCGAGGGGTTCGTCATGCCCGCCAGCCGCCTGAGCCTCGTCATCCCGGCCTACAACGAAGCGGCGGTCATCCGGCAGGCCGTGGCCGAAGCCGAGACCGCCCTCGGGCGGTTGTTCGAGGATTACGAAGTCATCGTGGTCGACGACGGCAGCTGTGACGGCACGGCCGACCTCGTCGCCGGCCTCCTCCCCGCGGCCACGCACACCCGGCTGATCCGCCACGGCGTCAACCGCGGCTACGGGGCGGCCCTCCGCACCGGGTTCGAGGCCGCCCGCGGCCCGCTCGTCGCCTTCACCGACGCCGACTGCCAGTTCGACCTCGCCGACCTCGGGCCGATGGCCGACCTCGCCGCCGAGTACCCCGTCGTCGTCGGCTACCGGGTGGACCGGAAGGACCCGTGGCGGCGGCGGTTCCTCTCCCGCGGCTACAACCTCCTGGCTCGGACCCTCTGCGGCACCGGCGTCCGCGACGTGGACTGCGCCCTGAAGGTCTTCCGCCGGGAGGTGCTCGCGGACCTGTTGCCCGACAGCCGCGGGTTCTTCGTCAACACCGAGATGCTGACCCGGGCCCGGCTCCGCGGTTACGCCGTCACGGAGGTGCCGGTGACGCACCGCCCGCGGCTCGGCGGGGAGAGCAAGGTGTCGCTCCGCGAGGTGCCGCGGACGTTCCGCACGCTGGTGGGCTTCTGGTGGCGGGAGGTCGTCACCGGCCGCCGGCCGGAGCCGGTCACGCTGATCCAGACCCGGGTGGCCACTTCCCCCATTCCTTCAGCATCTCCTCGACAAGCTTCAGCCCCTCCTCTTTCGTCCGCACCCGCCCCTCAAGCTGGGCCTCGCGGACGGCGTCGAGCAACCGCTTGAAGTCCGGCCCGGCCTTCAACCCCAGCGCGATCAGATCGTCACCGGTGACGGCCGGGGGAGGGTTCAGCTCCTCCGGCGGGGTCTCCCGCAACAGCCGCTCGCAGAACTCCACATGCTCCAGCCCCCTGCCGCTGGCGAGGGCGTCGGCCCGGTGCAGGGCCAGCAGCTCGCCGATGCCGGGGTGGACCAGCACCGGCTTGAGCTTGCTCATCCGCATGGTCGGGGCGTCGGCCAGGTACTGGTGCTTCTCGACGAGCCAGGTGACCCGGGCCGTCTCGGCGTTCGACAGCTTGAGCCGGCCGGCGATGACCGCCGCCATCCGCGCCCCGACCTGCTCGTGCCGGTGGAACGTGTACTTGTCCGGCGCCCGGGCGAACGTCCGCGGCTTACCGACATCGTGCAACAGTGCCGCAAACGCCAGGGGGAAGGGAACGACCTGGCGAGCGGGGGGCGTCAGCCCCCCGAGGTCCGACGGCTCCAACACCTCCACCACCCGGACGAGGTGCTCCCACAACGTCCCGGTCGGGGCGGCCGGCGGCCCCTGCGGCAGGTCGAACGTCCCGAGCAGTTCCGGTAGGACCGGGCCGATCAGGTCGAACTCGCGGAGCAGCCGGACGCCCCGGCCCCGCGACGAATGCGACAACAGCTTCCGCAGCTCGTCGGCGATCCGCTCGGCCGACACCACGGTGATCTGCGGGGCCGTCCTCCGGGCCGCCTCCAACGTGGCCGGGTCGACCGCCAGCCCGAACCGGGCCGCGATCCGCACCGCCCGCAGCACCCGCAGCTTGTCCTCGGCGAACCGGGCCGCGGGGTCGCCGATGGCCCGCAGCACCCTCGCGTCGAGGTCGGCCCGGCCGCCGACGAAGTCGTGCAACTCGCCCGCGACCGGGTCGAAGAACATCCCGTTGATCGTGAAGTCCCGGCGCTTCGCGTCCTCCTCCGGCGACGAGTACGTCACCGCGTCGGGCCGCCGGCCGTCGGTGTACGCCCCGTCCGACCGGAACGTCGCCACCTCGACCGTGAGGTGCTCGCCGTCGGCCCCGCGCGGGCCGATCACCTCGACCACCCCGAACGCCGCCCCGACCGCGACCGTCCGGCGGAACAGGCCCTGCACCTGCCCCGGCCGGGCGTCGGTGGCCACGTCGTAGTCGTTGGGGGCGAGCCCGAGCAGCTCGTCGCGGACGCAACCGCCGGCCCACAGGGCGCGGTACCCCGCGGCTTGCAGGCGGCGGACGATGTCGGCGGCGAACTCGCGCTCGGTCATGCGAGACAGGATAGCAGGAAAAGACGGGGCCGCAGATGACGCAGACTTCGACGCAGATGAACGCAGAGAAAAGGTGATGGATTTCAATCAAGTTCTTGTTCGATCTGCGTTGTCTGCGTCCTCAAATCTGCGTCATCAGCGGCCCCTGCCTTCTCAACTCTTACACCGCTCGGCGTGGGCCATCAGGTCCGGGTAGAAGGCGTGGAAGTCGGCCGCGAGGTCGGTGTCCTGCCGCAGCAGCTCCGGCATGGCCGCTTCGAGCCGGACGGCGTGCTTGGGAATGCGGTGGGCGATCCGGTCGGACACCCGGGCCAGGGTGTCGGCGATCCCGTCGACCGTGCCGTACCGGACCAACCGGTCGTCGGCGATCATGGCCCGCAGGAACCCGGCCGCGTCGCCGGCGGCGGGGATCAGGGGTTCGAGGGCGGCGTAGGCCCGGTCGGCGAACGCCCGCAAGGGCTCGGCCGAGTACCGGGTGAAGTCGCGGGCCAGGACGTGGTCGTAGTAGATGTCGACCACGATCCCGGCGAACCAGCCGAGTCCGGCCGACACCCGGCCGATGCTCCGGCGGACGACCGGGTGCGAGTCGGTGAAGGCGTCGATCTGCCGATGAAGCACGACCCCGGCCTGCACGTCCGGCGGGAGCAGCTTCACGTCGGCCGGCTTGACGAAGTCGGCCGCGACCCCGCCGAGCATCGACGCCGGGGTGCCGGCCGACAGGTGCAGGTGGGCCAGGAAGTTCACGCCGGCATTTTACTCCG
>JAIEQO010000134.1 GCA_019747655.1 Gemmataceae bacterium
ACGCCCCCGACGCCGCCCTGCTCGACCGGCTCGCCCGGGGTCCGGACCCCCTCGCGTTCGCCGAGCTGGTCGCCCGCCACGGGCCGGCCGTGTGGGCCGTCTGCCGGCGGCTCGGGCGGTGCGAGGCCGACGCCGAGGACGCCTTCCAGGCCACCTTCCTGGTCCTCGCCCGGGACCCCAGGCGGGTCCGGAAGGCGGCGTCGGTCGGGAGCTGGCTGTACGGGGTGGCGGCCCGGGTCGGGCGGGCGGCCCGCCGCCGGCGCTCCCCCGATCCCGCTCGGGTGACGCCGCCGGCCGCCGCCCCGGACCCGGCCGCCGGGCCGAGCTGGGCCGAGGTCCGGGCCGCCCTGGACGAGGAGTTGGCGGCCCTGCCGGACGTCTTGCGGGCCCCGCTGCTGCTCTGCTACCTGGCCGGCAAGACCCAGGACGAGGCGGCGGCCGAACTCGGCTGGAAGGTCCGGACGGTGAAGGCCCGGGTGGCCCGCGGCCGGGACCTGCTCCGCCGCCGGCTGACCCGCCGCGGGGTCGGGCTGCCGGCCGCCCTGGCGGTGCCGCTGCTGGACGGCGGCATTGGGTCGGCCGTCCCGCCCCGGCTGTTCGACCGGCTGACGGCGGCACCGAGCGGCCGGCCCGGGGCCGGTGCGTCGGCCGCGGCGTGGGAGCTGGCCAAAGCGGAGGCATCGACCATGACGGCGTTCCGGGCGGCGGTGCTGGCTACGTCGGCGGCCGGGCTGTTGGCGGCCGGGTCGCTGGTCGGCGGGGCCGGCGGACTCGGGAACGACCCGCCGAAATCGAATGACGCCCCGCCGGCCGCGGCCGCAGTCGAGCCGGACCCGCCCCCGCCGGGGGCCCTGGCCCGGATCGGCACCACCCGGTTCCGGACCGGCGGCTGGCACCAGCGGGTGTTCTTCACCGCCGACGGGAACACCCTGGTGGCCACCGGCCAGGGGAAGGCGATCGACCTGTGGGACCCGCGGACCGGCCGCCGGGTCGGCGACATCCCGATGCCCAAGTCCGGGTTCGACGGGGCCGCCTACCACCACCCCTCCGACACCCTGGCCCTGATCGGCCACCTCTGGCCGGACCGGGAGGGCGGTGAGCCCGTCCCGACCGTCTGGCTGGTCGACGTCCGTAGGCGGAAGGTGGCCCGCACCCTCCGGCTGGACGACGAGCGGCGGTCGAACTACTTGCGGGTGGCCTTCACCCCGGACGGGAAGCGGCTCGTCACCGCCGTTCACGGCGAGTTGCGGGTGTGGGACGTGCGGACCGGGGACGAGCTGCTCCGGCAGTCTGCGAAGACCGGGATGGACGCCTTCGCCGTGTCGCCGGACGGCAAGCGGGTCGCATTCGGCCGGTACGACCTGTACCTCTGGGACTGGGAGACCGGGGAGGAGCCGCGGAAATTCGCCCCGGTCGGCAGCTTCGGGACCGAGGCGATCGCCTTCGGGCCGGGCGGGAAGACGCTCTACGTCGTCACCCCCGGCCGCCGGGTCGACGTGCTCGATGTCCCGTCCGGCCGGCTCGTCGGCTCCCTCGGGGCGGTGCCCGCGGAGCAACTGGCCCTCAGCCCGGACGGGAAGACGCTCGCCGTCACCCACCTCAAGCTGGTCTACGACGACGGGTCGAGCCGGGCGGTCGGCCTGTGGGACACGGCGACCGGGAAGGAGACCGGGCGGCTGTCGGCCGGGCGGTCGGAGGTCCGGTCCGTCAGTTGGTCGGCCGACGGCACCCGGCTGGCCGGCGTCGCCGACTACCGCCTCTGGGCCTGGGACGTGAAGACCGACCGGCCGCTCGGCCCGCCCGGGCCCCCCGGTCACGAGGCCGACATCCGCGACCTGACCTTCGCCCCGGACGGCCGGCTGTTCACCGCCAGCGACGACGGGACCGTCCGGTCGTGGGACCCGGCGACCGGGGCCGCGGGGCTGACCCTCCAGCAGGCCTCCTACGTGGGCGGGGTGGCCGTGTCGCCGGACGTCCGGCTGGTCGCCGGGTCGGGCCTGCACGACGACCTCCGGGTGTGGGACGCCCGGACCGGCGAGGAGCGGTTCAAGCTCCTCGGCAACGGCTGGTTGGGCGGCCCCCGGGTGGTCCGGTTCACCCCGGACGGCCGGCGGCTGGTCGCCTGGGGCGGGTACGACGAGTTCGTCCGGGTTTGGGACATGCGGACCGGGAAGCTCCTGACCGAGCACACCACCCACCCGGGCGGGAAGGGGCCCGACCCGAACGACCCACACGGCGACGAGATCGGACGGCGCGAGCGGTCGATGGAGGCGGCCGTGGTCAGCCCGGACGGGGGGACGCTGGGGATCGCCTCGTTCGAGGGGGTACGACTGATCGACACAGCGACCGGGAAGGACCGGCCCGGCCCGAAGCTGGACGACACCGTGCTCACGCAACTGGCCTTCTCCCCGGACGGGAAGCGGCTGGCGGTCGCCCGCCGGGCCAAGCCGGTCGAGACCAAGCTGCCCGACGGCCGCACCCGGAACTCCACCGAGGACAGGCACCCGGTCGGGGTGTACGAGCTGGCGACCGGCAAACAGGTGTGGGAGGCCGAGGCGGAGGGGTACTGGTCGGCCCACATCGGCTTCAGCCCGGACGGGACGAAGGTGGCCGAGACGGCCTTCGGGCGGGAGAACCGGCGGTCGCTGCGGGTGTGGGACGCGGCCGCCGGCAAGGACCTCGGCCGGGTCGACCTGCCGGACGGCGGCCGGGTGTTCGCGTTCTCGCCGGACGGCAAGCGGGTGGCGGTCGCCTTCGGGGACACGACGGCCGCCGTGTACGACCTTGCGACGAGTTTGAAGCCGGCCGGGAAATGATGCCGTCCCGGGGCTCCCGCCCCTCGGTCCCGACGCGGGAGCGTCGGGACCGAGGGGCGGGAGCCCCGGGACCGAACAGGAGAAGACCCATGCTCCTCGTCCTCGCCTTGCTCGCCGACCCGCCGGCCCGGCCGCCGGGGCTGGCCCCGGACCTGGCCCCGCCGGTCCACGTCACCGCCGCCGGCGGGAAGCCGCTGGACGTCGAGCGGAGCGGGCACGCGGCCCCGGCCGTGGCCGACCTCGACGGGGACGGCAAGCCGGACCTGCTCGTCGGCCAGTACGACGGCGGCAAGGTCCGGCTCTACCGGAACACCGGCGCCCCCGGGAAGCCGGCGTTCGGCGAGCACGAGTACCTAAAGGGCCGGTACGAGCTGACCGTCCCGGCCGGGTGATGCATCGGCTTCGGTCCGCAGTTCGCGGACCTCGACGCCGACGGCCGGGGCGGGCTGGTGTCCGGGTCGTGGCCCGGGCGGGTGTACTGGTTCGGGCGGGACCCGGACGGGACGTTCCGGGAGCCGGTCAAGCTGACCCACGCGGACGGCAAGGAGGTCGACGTCGGCCAGGGGTCGTCGGCCTTCGTGTGGGACTGGGACGGGGACGGCAAGCCGGACCTCCTGATCGGCACGGCGGCCGGCGAGGTCTTCCTGCTCCGCAACGTCGGGCCGAAGGGGAAGCCGGCGTTCGGTAAGCCGGAGCCGCTGGCGGCCGGCGGGAAGCCGATCGTCGCGGCCCACGGCGAGGCCGCCCCGGTGGTGGCCGACTGGGACGGGGACGGCAAGCCCGACGTGGTCATGGGGGCGGGGGACGGGAGCGTGGTCTGGTTCCGCAACGAGGGCACCCGGGCCGACCCGAAGCTGGCGGCGGCCAAGGTACTGGTGCCGCCGAGCCCGTCGGCCTGGCAGGACGACAAGGCCCGCCGGCCGGGCGAGTGGGGGGTGCGGGTGAAGCCGGCGGTGGTCGACTGGAACGGCGACGGCAAACTCGACCTCCTGATCGGCGATCTCTGTGGCGGGTGCGAGAAGAAGCCGGACGTCAACGCGGCCGAGAAGGCCGACGAGGCCGACGCCCTGGCCCAGTTGCCGGGGCTGCGGAAGCAGTGGGCGGCCGCGTACAAGGAGCTGGCCGCGGCGACGGACGAGACCGACCCGCCCGACCCGGAGGCCCACACGAAGCGGGTGGCCCGGCTCCGGCTGCACGTCACCCGGCTGAAGGACGAGATCGCCCGGCTCCAGGGGATCAAGGACCGGTTCGGCACCGGCTACATGTCCCACGGGTACGTCTGGCTGTTCCTCCGGCAGGAGCCGGGGAAGCCGGAGTAGCGCGAGAACAGATTTCGACAGGATAACAGGATGGACGAGATGGAATGATCGGTCTCGGCCCGGCATCCTGCTTCATCCTGTAATCCTGTCAAAAACTCCGGATGAGGGGAGCTGCCATGATCCGTGCTCTGATCGCCACCCTTCTCCCGGCCACCGGGCTCGCGGCCGACGACCCGCCGCCGGCCAAGCCGCCGGCCGCCCGGGCGGTGGCGTTCTCGCCCGACGGGAAGGTGCTGGTCGCCGCCACCGGGCGGGACGGCCCCGGGGCGGTCGCGGCCTGGGACGTGGCCTCCCGCAAGCCACTGTGGCGGCGGCCCGGCCAAGCCGGGTTCGGGTCGGCGTCGTTCGCCCCGGACGGCAAGGAGCTGGCCGTCACCCACGGCAAGCCGACGGCCCTCCGGCTCGACCCGGCCACCGGCAAGGACCTCGGCGAGGTCGGGCCGCACCCCGCTAACGTGCGGACCCTCGCCTACCTGCCGGGGTCGGGCCTCCTGGCCACCGGCGGCGACGGCACCGTCCGCCTGTGGGACACCAAGACCGGCAAGGTCGTGAAGGAGTTGGCCGGCGGCCACCCGGCCGAGGTCAACCGCCTGATCCCCTCGCCCACCGGCAAGTGGCTCGTCTCCCAGGGGCCGGACACCACCCGCGTCTGGGACCTGACGGCCGGGGCCGAGTTGAAGGGGGTCATCAACCAGAACCGCGGGACCGGCCACTACGGGGTGGTGTGGGTCGCCCCGGACCGGGTGATGATGGCCCTGAACGACGCGGCCCACCGGGTCATCGACCTCCCCGCGGGAACAGTCAGCTTAAAGTTCGACAGCCGCGGCGGGTACGGCCGGGCGGCGTACTCCCCGGCCGCCGGGCTGGCCGCCGTCTGCGGCGACGACGCGGCCGCCCCGGCCATCGTGGACCTCACCTTCCGCGGCCCGACCCCCGCGGAACGGGAGAAGGTCGAGCGGCTCCTGAAGGACTTCGACGACGACTCGTACCCGGTCCGGGAGGCGGCGTCGGCGGCGGTGAAGGGGGTGGGCTCGGTGGCCGAGCCGCTGCTGCGGAAGGCCATGACGGACGGCCCATCGGCCGAGGTCCGGATGCGAGCCCGGGAGGCCCGCAAGGCGATGCTCGGCGAGCCCCTGCGGCGGCTCACGGGTCACGCCGGGCCGGTCGGCCCGATGGCCTTCTCGCCCGACGGCAAGCTGTTCGCCACCGGGTCCGACGACGGCACCGTCCGGCTCTGGGACCCGCAGACCGGCAAGGAGCTGGCCAAGTTCGACCCGGCCCGCGACGGCGGGTGATGCCGCCGGCCGGCCGGCGCACATGATACCCCCAGAGGGCTTTCGGGGGGTCGTTATGCGGATGGGAGTCGCGGCCGCCGTCCGGGCGGCGTGGCAGGCCGGGCCGGCGGCCACCGACCGGGAGTTGCTCGGGCGGTACGCGGCCGGCGACCCGGCCGCCTTCCGGGCGGTGTTCGACCGGCACGCCGGGATGGTCCTCGGGGTCTGCCGGCGGGCCCTGCCGTCGGCGGCCGACGCCGAGGACGCCCTCCAGGCCACGTTCCTCGTCCTGGCCCGCAAGGCCGCCGGCCGGTGGCAGGCGTCCGTGGCCCCGTGGCTCCACGCGACCGCCCGGAAGGTCGCCCGGAACGCCCGGGTGGCGGCCGCCCGGCGGGCCGCCCGGGAGCGGGCCGCGGCCGTCCCC
>JAIEQO010000929.1 GCA_019747655.1 Gemmataceae bacterium
CAGCCCGAGGCCGCCGACCAGCCCGACGTGGAGGAAGCTCCGGCGGTCGAGCGGCGACCCGGCGCAACGACGGCTCAACAGGTTCATGTCGGACGGGCTCCGGTTTCGGGGTCGGGCGGGTCCCGGGCGTGGGCCGGGGTGTGGCGAGCCCCGGGGGCGGGCAGGCCCCAGGGAGGTCGGCGGGAGAGTCGGCCCCCGGGGTTGGCCCGGGCGGGCCGGCAGCGTGGCGGGAGAACGCCGGGGCCGTGGCAGCGGCGGGTCGGCGTTCCGGGTGGTAAACTAGACGGTCCGGGCCCGGCCGTCAATTCAATCCGGCGACCGAATCCGATCGCCGGGGAGTCCGACGCGGCACCCGGCCCGAAAGTTCCCGCCGCGGCACAACCGGCTCTCCGATTCCGGGTTACGCCGCTGCCGATCCGGTCCTCGTTGGTTTGGTTCGGCAACACGCACACCCTGCGGCCGAACCAATTCAACCGATCAGAGCGACGACCGGGACACGGTCCGGACCGCAGGCCCGTTGCGTCCATCGCCCCGGCCGGCTACCCTAACCCCATCCCGCCTGCGGCCTTCCCGCCGCCTTCCCTCCGGGACGCCTCCATGCGGCCCCTCGTTGCCCTCCCGTTGGTCGCCGCGCTCGCCGCCCCGGCCGCCGCCGGGCCGGTCGATTACGCCCGGGAGGTCCGCCCGGTCCTCCGCGAGCGGTGCTACGCCTGCCACGGGGCGTTGCAGCAGAAGGCGAAACTGCGCGTCGACAGCGGGGCCTTCCTCCTCGCGGCCGGGGCCGTCGTCCCGGGTAAGCCGGACGAGAGCGAGCTGCTCGCCCGGGTCGGGTCCAGGGACGATGACACCCGGATGCCGCCCGAGGGCCACCCCCTGACGAAGGAGCAAATCGCGGTCCTTCGCCGGTGGGTCGAGCAGGGGGCGAAGGTCCCGGCCGACGACGCCCCCGAGCCCGACCCCCGCGACCACTGGTCGTTCCGGCCGGTCAAGCGGCCGGCGGTGCCGGAAGTCCGCGACCCCAAGATCGAGGTCCGCAACCCGATCGATGCGTTCGTGGCCGCCGAATGGGTAAAGCGGGGCCTCACCCCGGTCGGACCGGCCGACAAGCGGACGCTCCTGCGGCGGGTGACGGTCGACCTGACCGGGCTGCCGCCGACGGCCGACGAGTACGCCGCGTTCCTCGCGGACGAGTCGCCGGGCGCCTACGAGAAGGTAGTCGACCGGCTGCTGGCCAGTCCGCGGTACGGCGAGCGGTGGGGCCGGCACTTCCTCGACATCTGGCGGTACTCCGACTGGTGGGGCCTGGGGGCCGAACTCCGCAACAGCCAGAAGCACATCTGGCACTGGCGGGACTGGACGGTCGAGAGCCTGAACGCCGACGTGGGCTACGACGAACTGGTCCGCCAGATGCTCGCGGCCGACGAACTGTACCCGACGGACCCGAAGAAGCTCCGGGCCACCGGCTACCTGGCCCGGTCGTACTTCCTGTTCAACCGGACGAGCTGGCTGGACGAGGTGGTCGAGCACACCGGCAAGGGGTTCCTCGGGCTGACGTTCAACTGCACCAAGTGCCACGACCACAAGTATGACCCGATCAGCCAGGCCAACTACTACCAGCTCCGGGCCGTCTTCGAGCCGTACCAGGTGCGGACGGACCTCGTGCCCGGCGAACTCGACGTGGCGAAGGCCGGCCTGCCGCGGGTGTTCGACTGCAACCCCGACGCGAAGACCCCGTTCCACGTCCGCGGGGACGAGCGGAACCCCGACCCGACCCGGGCCGTCGAACCCGGGCTGCCGCGGTTCCTGCTCCCCAACGGGTTGAAGATCGAGCCGGTCAAGTTGCCGTTGACTGCATCCCAGCCGGGCCGCCGGCCGGAGGTCGTGGCCGCGTACCGGGCCAAAGCCGAGGCCGGGTTGACATCCGCCCGGGTCACGGCCGCGACGCTCGATGCCGGCCGGTCGTCGGCCCCGGTCGGCCTGATCGCCCGGGCCGCCGCCCGGCGGTTCGTCGCCCGAGCAGAGTCGGAATTGGAAAAGGTCTGGAAGGCCGACGCCAACCCGACCGACCCGCGGGCGGCCCTGTCGGGGGCGGTCAAGGCCCGGGAGTCGAACGTCGAGACCGACGAGTCGTACCGCCGGCCGTTCCCCGAGACCAGCACCGGCCGGCGGACGGCGCTGGCCCTCTGGCTGACCGACCGGTCGAACCCGCTGACCGCCCGGGTGGCGGTGAACCACGTCTGGATGCGGCACCTGGGGACGCCGCTGGTGCCGACCGTGTTCGACTTCGGCCGGAAGGGGCAACCGCCGACCCACCCGGAGCTGCTCGACTGGCTGGCGGCGGAGCTGATGAGCCCGACCACCCCGGCGAACCCCGAGCGTGAGCGAGGGGGTGCCCACCCCCTCGCTCACGCTCGGGGTTCGCCGGGTCATTGGTCCCTCAAGCACCTCCACCGGCTGATCGTGACCTCGTCGGTCTACCGGCTGTCGTCGTCGGCGAAGGACGCCCCGGCGGCCGCGGCCGACCCGGAGAACCGCTCCCTTTGGCGGATGAACCCGCAGCGGACGCAGGCCGAGGCCGTCCGGGACGCTCTATTGCACCTCGCCGGCGACCTCGACCCGACGGCCGGCGGGCCGCCCGTGCCCCCGGCCGAGCAGGACGCCAGCCGGCGGCGGAGCCTGTACTTCTTCCGGTCCCACAACGAGCACCACAAGCTGCTCGACCTGTTCGACGGGCCGAGCGTGTTGGACTGCTACCGGCGGACCGAGAGCGTGGTCCCGCAGCAGGCCCTGGCGCTGTGGAATAGTGGGCTGTCGCTGGCGGCGGCGGAGAAGGTCGCCGCCCGGCTGCCGGCCGGGGACGATGCCGCCTTTGCGGAAGCCGCGTTCGGGCTGGTGCTGGGGGCCACCCCGACGGAGGCCGAGCGGGCGGCGTGCGCCGACGGGCTACGGGAACTGCGGGCGGCCCTGGCCGACGTGCCGGAGGCCGACCGGGAGAGGCGGGCCCGGGCCCGGCTGGTCCAGGCCCTGCTCAACCACAACGACTTCGTGACCGTCCGCTGAAAAATGCGGAATGCGGAATCAAGGCAACGAACCCGGGTCTTGATTCCGCAATCCGCATTCCGCAATCCTACTACCCCTCGCTCCCCATCACCGCGGTGATGTTGATCGGGACCGAGTCGGGGAAGATGCGGAGGTCGAGCCAGGACAGCTTCACCCCGGTCGGGACGGCCGGCCGGTAGGTCCCGGTGATGGTGACGGCGATCCGGTTCGGGAACGGGGCCGAGTTCCACACCGGCTTGGACGGGTCGACCGGGTCGGGCAGGTCGTCGGCCGTCTTCGGCTTGTACCGGACGACCGGCGGGGACTCGGCCAGCCCGGCCGGGTCGCACGGGTAGACCGACACCGCGAACCCGTCGAGCTGGTTCTTGGTCGGGCCCATCCGGTCTTTCGCGTAGTTGACCACCGACGGGTATACCCTGCCCCCGCCGTCGGTGTAGTCGGCGGTGTTGAACGTCGCCGGCTTGTCCCGGTTGACGACGGCGTACCGGGCGGCGTCCCGGGCGGCGTTGTTGGCCGTGTGCAGGATCATCAGGAACCGGCAGTACTCGAACAGGGCGAACAGGAAGAATAGGAACACCACCAGGACGACGGCGCTCTCGACGACGGTGGCCCCCCGGCGGGGGCGGCGGACGGGTTGGAGGCGCATCGGGTCGTCCTCGCGGGACCGTGTCGGGAATGCGGGGGGCCGGTGAACCCTCCCCCCGCCGGGGAGGGGGCGATCAACCTACGTCCGGGCACACGCCCGTTCCCCCGGGCTCGGCCCCCGGCCCTACAGGGTCGGCATCGTCTCGTTGACGGTGAACGGGTCGTCGATCAGCATCTGCCAGCGGACGGTGAAGCGGACGTCGGTCGGCCGGACCAGCCCGAGGCTCGTCCACCGGACCTTCTTCCAGTCCTTGATCCGCACCCCGACGGTGAACAGTTGGCCCTTGTCCCCGTAGCACGGGTCGGGCGGGTACGACCCGGTCGGGTAACTGGTCCCGCCCGGGTCGGCGGCGGTCGGGATGTAGTTCGTCGTCCGCGGGCTGGTGAAGGCGAACGTCACCTCGATGTCGTCCAGCTCCAGCTCGGTCAGCCCGCACGCCCGGAGGTACTGGAACACCACGTCCCGGACGTTCGGGTTGCCGGAGGAGACCTTGATCTGGGTCGGGTCGCCGCTGGAGTTGACGGTGAACCCCTGGGCGGCCACCCGGGCCCCCTCCCGGGCGGCGTTGCTGACGATCTGCTGGACCTGGACCAGCCGCCCGACCTCGAACACCCCGATCGTCACCGGGAGGATGAAGAACAGGAAGGCGACCAGGAACTCGACCGCGGCCACCCCGGGCCGGGCCGGCTGTCGGCGGGTCATCGGGGGTTCCCTCCGGGGGGTTGCGCGGCCCGCCCGGCCGGCGGTGCCGCCCGGAACCGTAGTGCGCCGGGGGCCGGGGCGGGGGCGGCCCGGGCGAATTCGGGCGATTTTTCCCGCGTCCGGCCGGCGTGTTCTATGCTTCGGGCGGAATTCCCCCGGCCGGCCCCGAACCCGCCCTCCCCGCATGCCCGCCCCCGCCACCGTCCCCGAGCTGACCGACCGGCTCCGCAAGAGCGGGCTCGTCCCGCCGGACCGGCTGGACGGGTTCCTGGCCGGGCTGCGGGCGTCCGGCCGGTCGCCGGCCGACCCGGGCGGCCTCTTGGAGCGGCTGGTCGACGCCGGGATGATCACCCGGTTCCACGCCGGCAAGCTGGCGGCCGGGAAGTACAAGGGGTTCCACCTCGGCAGCTACCTGATCCTGGACCAGCTCGGGGCCGGGGGGATGGGGCAGGTGTTCCTGGCCGAGCACGCGGCGATGCGGCGGCTGGTGGCGGTCAAGGTGCTGTCGGTGGCGGCCGCCGACGACCCGGTGGCCCGGGAGCGGTTCGCCCGGGAGGCCCGGGCGGCCGGGACCCTGGACCACCCGAACGTCGTCCGGGTGTTCGACCTGTGCCAGGACGGGAGGCTGTTCTACCTGGTGATGGAGTACGTCGACGGGATCAGCCTCCAGGGGCTGGTCGGGCGGGCCGGGCCGCTCCCGGTCGGGGCCGCCTGCCACTACGCCCGGCAGGTCCTGTTCGGCCTCGGCCACGCCCACGCCGCCGGGCTCGTCCACCGGGACATCAAGCCGGCGAACCTGCTGGTCGACCGGGCCGGGGTGGTGAAGATCCTCGACCTCGGGCTGGTCCGGTCGGACGCCGACGGGGCCGAGGGGCTGACCAAGCTGCTGGACAACAAGACGGTCCTGGGGACGGCCGACTACGTCGCCCCGGAGCAGGCGGTGGACAGCTCGGCGGTGGACGCCCGGGCCGACCTGTACTCGCTCGGGGCCACCCTGTACTTCCTCTTGACCGGCCGGCCGCTGTTCCCGGACGGGCGGGCGGCCCAGAAGCTGATCTGGCAGCAGACCCGGGACCCGGCCCGGCTCGACCACGTCCGGCCGGACGTGCCGCCCGGGCTGGCCGGGGTGGTCCACACCCTGTTGGCCAAGAAGCCGGAGGACCGGTACGAGACGGCGGCCGAGGCGTTCGACGCCCTGGCCCCGTGGGACCCGGGGGAGGTCCCGCCGCCGGCCGACGACCTGCTCCCGCCGCCGGTCCGGCTGTTGGCCGGGCGGGCCCTGTCGGCCGGGGCCGGCGGGACCTCCCAGGTGCTGGCCCTGGCGATGAAGTCCGGGGGCGGGCTGTCCGGCGAGCGGATGCTGCCGGGGGGCGGCCCGGGGGGGTCGAAGCCCGGGTCGTTCGACTCGTCGGCCGACACCGACGCGG
>JAIEQO010000429.1 GCA_019747655.1 Gemmataceae bacterium
TGCTCGGCGATCTGGGCCGCGGTCAACGCCATCGGACATCCCCCGGACGGGTGGAGAGGACGGGGTGACGAGTCTACACTGTATTGTACCAGACGACCCCCCGGGCGGTGCCCCGGGGCACCCGGAGTACCGCGTTGAACCCCTCCCCCCGGGACGGCCTGCCGTCCCTGGCCGACCTCGCCGCCGCGGCCGCCGCCCCGGCCATCCCGGTGGACCACGACCGCATCCGCCGGGCGGTCCGGGAAATCCTCTCGGCCGTCGGCGAGGACCCGGACCGCGAGGGGCTGCGGGAGACGCCCGACCGGGTGGCCCGGATGTACGCCGAAATCTTTTCCGGCCTGCACACCGACCCCGCGGTTCATCTCCGCAAGACGTTCACCCAGCGGGCCGACGAGATGGTCCTGGTCAAGGACATCGAGTTCGCCTCCTGCTGCGAGCATCATCTCTTGCCGTTCACCGGCAAGGCCCACATCGGGTACGTCCCGGACGGCCGGGTGGTGGGCCTGTCGAAGCTGGCCCGGGCGGTCGACGCGGTGGCCCGCCGGCCACAGGTACAGGAGCAGATGACCGAGCAGTTGGCCGACCTCGTGATGAACGAGCTGAACCCCCGCGGGGTGGGCGTCATCGTCGAGGCCAGCCACTCGTGCATGACCATCCGGGGCGTCCGCAAGCCGGGGTCGATGACCATCACCTCGGCGGTGCGGGGCCTGTTCCGGACCAACCCGCCGACCCGGGCCGAGCTGATGTCGCTGGTCTTCGGCGGGAAGTAGCGGCTAACGCCCGCACCCCGCCGCCGTTGTGCAGCCGACGACCCGCACCGGAGTCCCGCCATGACCGGCCTGCTCCTCGCCGCCCTGTTGGCCGCCGACGCCCCACCCGCACCGCTGCTGACGATCGGCAGCCCGGCCCCGAAGCTCGGGCCGCTGGCGTTCGTGAAGGGCGAGCCGGTCGCCGAGCTGAAGCGCGGGACGGTCTACGTCGTCGAGTTCTCCGGGACCAACTGCGCCCCGTGCGTGAAGGCCATGCCGCTCCTGTCCGAGTGGCAGAAGGCGTACCCGGAGGTGGTGGTCCTGAGCCTGTACGGCGGGCCCGAGGACGAGGTCCGCAAGTACGTCGAGAAGGCCGGCGACAAGATGGGCTACCGGGTGGCCCGGTACGACGAGGAGACCCACAAGGCCTGGTACCGGGCGGCCGAGCAGGAGGGCATTCCGGTCGCACTCGTGGTCGACAAGGCGGGGAAGGTCGCCTGGGTCGGCAGCCCGTTCAGCCTGGCCGGGCCGCTGAAGGGGATCGTGGCCGGCACCTTCGACCCGCGGGCCGACGTGATGCGGCTGCGGCTCGAACAAGGAGCCGCCCGGGCCTTCCGGCTGGCCGAGGGGCGGAACGACCGGGCCGCGGCCGCCTACGCCGCCGCCAACCGGCTCGTCATCGCCGGGAAGCTGGCCGAGGCCCGGGCCGCCGTCGACGCCGGGCTGGCGGAGTACGCCGACACGCCGAACGTCCGGCTGTTCCGGTCGGCCCGGATGTACCTCCTGGCGGTCGACCCGAAGACCGGGGACGCGGCGGCCGACGCCGCGGTCGAGCTGGCGGTCCGGGCCAAGGTCGAGCGGACCGCCCGGGCGGTGCTCGACGCCGCCGGCGCCATCGTGAACGCGGCCGAGGCCCCGGCCAAGGCCGGCGACCCGCGGCTGGCCGACCTCGGGCTGGCCCTCCTGCGGGAGGTGGACGGGCTGCCCGATTACGCCGCCCACCCGCGGGCCGGGGCCACCCCGGCGAACCGGGCGTTCGCCCGCGAGCCGGCGGCGATGGCCCACGACTACAAGGGCGACCGGGCGGCGGCCGCGAAGGAGGTCGAGGCGGCCGTCGGCATCCTCAAGGACGCCAAGCCCGGCCCGGCCGAAGACCCGACGGGGTTCGCCGAGCAGACGGCCCGGATGCTCGCCCGGCTGGCCGAGAGCCTGGCCCGGTACAACGGGCCGCCGCCGGCCGGGAAGTAGCCGCCGCCCCCGGCCGGGTACAATAGGGGGTTCAGGACCCCACCCGGCCGGGCCCGTTCGTGACCGCCACCCCCGAGCAGATCGCCGCCGACCTGCGGAAGACGTTCCGCGGCCGGCTCCTGTTCGACCCGGTCAGCCGCGGGCTGTACTCGACCGACGCCAGCCCGTTCCAGGTGACGCCGCTCGGGGTCGCGGCCCCGGCCGACGCCGAGGACCTGCAAACCCTCGTCCGCTACTGCCACGAGCACCTCGTCCCGATGGTCGCCCGCGGGGCCGGGACCGGGGTGGCCGGGGAGTCCCTCGGCCCGGGCCTCGTCGTCGACCTGAGCACGAACTTCCGCCGGATCACCCACGTCGGCCCGGACTCGGTGACGGCCGGGCCGGGCGTGGTGTACGCCGAGCTGAACGCGGAACTGGCGAAGCACGGCCGGCGGTTCGCCCCCGACCCGGCCAGCGGGGCGAGCTGCACCGTCGGCGGGATGGTCGCCACCAACGCCTCCGGCGGGAACGCCGCCCGGTACGGGTACACGCGGGACCACGTGGCCGGGCTGGGGGTGGTGTGGGACTCGGGCGAGTCATCAGTCATCAGTCATCAGTCATCAGTCATCGGTGACCAGCCGAAGGCCGGGAGTGGGGCGCGGACGGAGGAAATCCGGGCAGCGACCGAAGCCCTCGTCCGGGCGAACGAGCAGCTCCTCCACCTGACCCGGCCGCACACCCCGTTCAACCGCTGCGGCTACCTCCTCCACGACATCCTGACCCCGGCCGGGCTCGACCTGGCCAAGGTCCTGGTCGGGTCCGAAGGGACGCTCGGGTTCGTCACCGCGGCCACCCTCCGGACCGTGCCGCTCCCCGGCGGGACGGCCGTGGCCCTGCTCGGGTTCGCGTCGGTCGATGCCGCCGCCCGGGCGGCCCTCGACCTGCGGCCGTTCGAGCCCGTCGGGTGCGACCTGCTCGACCGCCGGCTGCTGTCGCTGTCCAAGCACGAGGGGGCGGCCGCGGCCGGGGCGGCGCTGGTCGTGGCGTTCGAGGCCGACACCGAGCGGGAGGCCGGCGAGCGGGCCTGGGGGGCGGTCGAGCGGCTGCGGGCCGAACACCGATTGGCCGTCCTGATCGACCCGGCGACGGACCCGTGCGGGGCGGCCCGGGTGCGGGCCGTCCGGCAGGCGGCGGTGGCCGGGCTGTACGGGCTCGGGGCCGGGCCGCGGCCGGTCCCGTTCGTCGAGGACGTGGGGGTCCCGCCCGAGGTGCTCCCCGAATTCCTGGCCAAGGCCACCGACCTGCTCCGCCGGTTCGACCTGACCGGGTCGGTCCTGGCCCACGCCACCACCGGCCAGGCCCACGTCCGGCCGCTGGTCGACCTGGACGACCCGGCCGACCGGGCCAAGCTGTGGCCGGTGGCCGAGGCCGTCCACGCCCTGGCCCTGGCCCTCGGCGGGACGGTCAGCACCCAGCACGGGACCGGGATCGCCCGGACCCCGTGGGTGGAGAAGCAGTACGGCCCGGTGCTGCCGGTGTTCCGCGACCTGAAGCGGGTGTTCGACCCGAAGAACCTGCTCAACCCCGGGAAGATCGTCGGCCCCGACCCGAGCCGGCCGGCGTGGCCCATCCGGGGAGTGGACAGTGGACAGTGGACAGTGGACGGTCAGGACAAATCCCGGACCCCGGAGCCAGCGGTCGGCCGGTTCCCGATCGATGTCGCCGCCGAGGCTGCCAAGTGTACTGGCTGCGGGGACTGCCGATCGCGGTCGACCGCCGCGGAGTCCGGGCTAAACACTCCGATACTAAACACTAAACCCTCCCCCAGGATGTGCCCGGCGTTCCGGGCCGACGGCCGGGAGCACGCCTCCCCGCGGGCGATCGCCAACCTGTTCCGGCTGGCGGACGAGGTCGGCGGGGACGACGCCCGGGCCGTCGCCGACCGGTGCCTGAACAGCCGGGTCTGCCGGGACGAGTGTTCGGCCAGGGTGGACGCCTGCCGGCTGGCGCTGGCGGCGCGGGCGGCCCGGG
This sequence comes from Gemmataceae bacterium, assembly GCA_019747655.1. GTDB lineage: Bacteria > Planctomycetota > Planctomycetia > Gemmatales > Gemmataceae > Urbifossiella. Next base: position 4,008 of record JAIEQO010000429.1, read on the forward strand.
CCCGGGACCACGGCCTGTCGCGGGCCGACTGGGTGCTGGCCCGGTCGGCCGGGTTCGCCGCCGCCGGCAGCAACTTCGCCCCGGTCCTCAACGCCGTCCTCGGCCGGCGGTCGGCCCGGTGGGTGGTCGAGAAGCTGTTCGGGGTGTCCCGCCGCCGCCGGCTGCCGGCGTTCGCCGGCCGGACCTTCCTGCGGCAGGCCGCGGGTCGTCAAGTCGTCAGGTCTTCAAGTCGTCAAGTCACGTGCGGGGCCGGTTCGGGACTTGATGACTTGCGACCTGATGACTTGAAGACGGCGAAGGTCGCCTACTTCGTCGACACCTTCGCCAACCACGCCGACCCGCTGATCGGGCGGGCGGCGGTGGCGGTGCTGCGGCACAACGGGGTGGAGGTGGTGGTCCCGGCCGGGCAGGGGCAGTCCGGGATGGCCCCGCTGGCGGCCGGGGACGTGGACGGGGCCCGGGAGGCGGCCCGGCGGAACGTCCGGGTGCTGGCCCCGCTCGTCCGGGACGGCTACCGGGTCGTCTGCTCGGAGCCGACCGCCGCCCTCATGCTCTCCGAGGACTACCCGCTTCTGCTCGACGACCCGGACGCCGCCCTCGTCGCCGCGAACACGGTCGAGCTAACGGCCTTCCTGGACGACCTCCGCCGGGCCGGCCGGCTGCGAACCGACTTCCGCCGGGTCGAGGTGGCGCTCGGGCACCACGTCCCGTGCCACGTCATGGCCCTGCGGGGGCCGGTCGCCGGGCCGGGGCTGCTGGCCCTGGTCCCCGGGCTGACGGTCCACACGATCGACGCCGGGTGCTCGGGGATGGGCGGGACGTGGGGGCTGAAGGCCGCGAACTTCGAGCTGTCGATGGCGGCCGGGCGGGCCCTGTTCGCCGAACTCGACCGCCCGCGGGTGCTGTTCGGGTCGACCGAGTGCGGGGCCTGCCGGCTCCAGATGCAGCAGGGGACCGGCAAGCGGACCCTCCACCCGGTCCAATACCTGGCGTATGCCTACGGGCTGTTGCCCGAGGTCGAGGCGAGGCTGCGGAAGCCGCTCGGGTGGCTGGTGGATTGAAGGTCATCCCCGGGACCGCGGGCCTCCGGCCCGCATTCCGGAATGCGGGCCGGAGGCCCGCGGTCCGAGGAGACCGACCATGACCCTCTCCGTCCGCCTGTTCGCCCGGGGCCGGGAGCTGGCCGGGGCCGACGCCGTCGCCGTCGCCCTGCCGGCCGGGGCGACCGTCGCCGACCTCCGCCGGGCCCTGGCCGAGCGTTACCCGGCACTGGCCGGGCTGTTGGCCGTCTCCGCGATCGCCGTCGACCACGACTTCGCCGAGGACGCCCGTGTCATCCTCCCCGCCGACGAACTCGCCGTCATCCCCCCCGTCAGCGGCGGCTGACGGCCGGGGTTTCCCGACCCAGGGCGTCAGCCCCGGGTGAACGTTGGGCCCGGCGCGGCGACCGTGTATCCTGGAGGTATGGCCCGGCTGACCCGCGACCCGATCGACCACGAGGCGTTGGCCGAGTCGGTCCGGTCGCCCCGGTGCGGGGCCGTCGTCCTGTTCCTCGGGACGGTCCGGGACCTGACCGGCGAGTTCGTGACGGCCTTCCTCGACTACGAGGCCTACGAGCCGATGGCCGAGCGGAAGCTGGCCGAGATCGAGGCCGGGGTGAAGGAGCGGTGGCCGGCCGCCGACCTGCGGATGGTCCACCGGCTCGGCCGGCTCGCCCCGGGCGAGGTGAGCGTGGCGGTGGCGGTCGCCGCCCCGCACCGGGCCGAGGCGTTCGACGCCTGCCGGCACGCCGTCGACGCCCTCAAGGAGCTGGTCCCGATCTGGAAGCG
>JAIEQO010000145.1 GCA_019747655.1 Gemmataceae bacterium
CTCCGGCGGGTGCTGGAGACGACCGGGCTGGAGCTGTCCGACGAGCAGCGGTACCAGCTCGGGCTGCGGCTGGAGCAGATCACCGCCGCCGTGCTGGCGGCCGAGTTCCCGTTCTCCCCCGCGTCGGCCCCGCGGACGGCCCGGGCGGCGGACGAACTCCGCCGGCGGATCGGCGGCCGGCCGAACGTCCCCGAGTACACCCGGGAGACGGGCATCAACCACCTGATGGGGCTGATCGACCGGTTCGAGCTGGACGTGGCCAAGGCCCCGGCCGCCCAGGCCCGGTACGACGCCCTCCGGGAGCGGGTCGACGCCGCGGAGCTGGGGCTGGTCGTCCGGCCGCCCCGGGACTTCGAGGCCGAGGCCCGGGTGGCCCGGTCGGTCGGCCGGTTCCCCGGGGTGTTCATGATCCCCGAGCCGTACTCGAAGGCGTGGTTCGAGGTGGCGGTGAACGCCGTCTTCGCCGACCCGGCCGACCGCCCGCGGGACGCGGCCGAGAAGAAGGCGGCCGCCCGGCTGGCCCTCGGCTGGCTGTCCCGCATGGCCACCGGGGAGGTGCCGGGGTTCGACGTGCGGCCGGCGGCCGCCGAGATGGTCGCCTCGCTGCGGGCCGACGACCTGGCCGACGCGGCGGTCGAGGGGGTGGGGCACATCCCGACGGCCGACGCCCAGCACGCCCTGGTGACGCTGGCCCTCAACCCGGCCCGGCCGGCCCCGTTGCGGGCCCGGGCCGCCGCGGTGGCCGCCCGCCACGCCCAGGTGAACGGGGCCCTAACCCCGAAACCACTCCTCGACCCGCTGACCGCCCAGGCCGGGACCGAGACCGACCCGGACCTGCGGGCGGCCCTGTTGGTGCTCAAGGGGCTTCTCGCCCCGACGCCGGAGAACTACAGGGCCGGGCTGCGGGGCTACAACCCGCCGCTGGTCCCGCCCCCGGCCCCGAAGGACGCCCCGCCGCCGAAGGCCAAGGACCCGGCCCCGGAACCGGAAAAGGAAGCCGATCCGAAGGGCGACAACCCCAAACAGTGAAACGGGTTCGGACCAACCTCCGAGTTGCACCGACGCCCGCGGCTCCCGCCGCGGGCGTTTTTTCGTCGGCCGGCGCAAGCCCGCCCCCCGAACGCCGTTCGGGGGGTGAACCCGGGCGACCCAGCCTGGACCCGGAGGCCCGCCCGATGACCCCGAACCACACCCCGAACGGCCAGCCCTCCCTCGCCGACCTGACGGTCCGGTTCCTGGCGACCCGCCCAGACGCCGCCGCCGCCGCGGCAGTCGGGCCCGCCGACGGGGAGGTCGAGCCGCACGAGGTGGCCGCCGGGTTCCGGGTCGAGCCGCGGGCGGCCTGGGCCGACGCGACGGCCCCGGTCGGGCTGGTCAAGCTGCCGGTGCCGGCCGACTGGGCCGGACTGGTCGGCCAACCGGCCGCGGCGTTCGCGGTGCCGATGGCCGCGGGCAACTTCCCGCAGCGGGTCAAGGACCTGCACCCGCTCCTCACCAAGTTCGACCCGGCCGCCCTCCGGCCGACCGGCAGCCCGCCGGCGGTCGGCTCGAACGCCCTCCGAACGTGGGTGGAGAAACAGGCGAAGGCGGCCGACCCGGCCGGGCGGCTGCTGGCCGCGGGCGTCGCCCGGGCGGCCGGGGACGTGGAGCGGGCCGGGGCGATCCTGACCGACGCCGAGGCCCTGTGTACCGGCGACCTCCGGGCGGTCTGGGAGAACGAGCGGGCCGCCCTGCTCTGGCAGACCGGCCGGTGCGACGAGGCGGCCGCGGCGTGGGACGCGATGACCGACACCCCGGCCGTCCGGTTTAACCGCGGGATGGCCCGGCTGTTCCTCGGCCGGTCGGCGGAGGCTCGGGCCGAGCTGGCGAAGGCGGTCGAGGCCCTGCCGGAGGCCGGCGGGTGGAACGCCTTGGCCCGGCTGTACCTGGCGGTCGCCGAGATCAACGGCTGATCGCCCGTAGGGCCGGCTGTGCCGGCCTCCGGATGGGCGGCCGGCACAGCCGGCCCTACAAAGCTGGGCTATTCAGCGACCGGCGGGACACGGTGGAGGGTTCGCCCCGCCGGATCGACCACCCAGCACTCCAGGTCCGGCCGCCCCGCTACTACCTCCTGAGCGTAAGCCGCCGCCTCCGCCTCGGTCGTGAACTCCGGGTCCGACCGCGGCCCGTCGCGGCTGAGGTACCGCCGGCCGTCCGGGTGACAGACGATTCCGGTCGCGGCCTCGCACATCACCACCCGGTACGGCATGCCCAGACTGGACACCGGCCCCGCCGCTCTTCGCTCCCCAACTACCCCGAACTCCAAAGTCCGCCGCACGGCCCCCGGAGTTCCCGCCGTGTGCGGTTGCTGGGGCGAAGCCAACGGGCGGGCTTTTTCGTTGCCGATCGCCGTCCGGTGGGTAGCTTCAACTCCGACCGATCCCCGCACCCCGTTCGGACCCACCCCATGCGCCTCCTCTCCGCATTCGTTCTTGTCGCGGCCGCCGGGCCCGTCCTCGCCGACGACACCGCTGCCCCAAAGCCGCCGCCCGGGTTCACCGCCCTGTTCAATGGCAAGGACCTGTCCGGGTGGCAGGGCCACATCGACATGAACGAGCGGAAGCTGCCGGAGGAGAGGCGGAAGGCGCTGGCCGGGCAGCGGAACAAGCGGATGGCCGAGCAGTGGTCGGTCGAGGACGGGGTCATCCGCTGCAAGGGCGGGCGGGACGGGGTCAGCCTCCAGACGGCGAAGGACTACAAGAACTTCGAGCTGATGGTCGACTGGAAGATCGACGAGAAGGGCGACAGCGGCATCTACCTGCGGGGCCAGCCGCAGGTCCAGATTTGGGACTCGGACCACCTCGGCGACAACCTCAGGGCCGACGCCGGCCTCGGCTCGGGCGGCCTCTGGAACAACCCGCCGGGGACGACGGGGAAGCAGCCGACGAAGAAGGCCGACAAGCCGGTCGGCGAGTGGAACACGTTCCACATCACCGTGGTCGGGGACAAGGTGACGGTCAAGCTGAACGGCGAGACGGTCGTTGACGGGGGCGACCTGGTCAACTACTGGGAGAAGGGGAAGCCGGTCCCGGCCGCCGGGCCGATCGAACTCCAGTTCCACGGCGACCCGCTCTGGTTCCGGAACGTCTACATCAAGGAACTGCCCTGACGACGCGGCCGCACCGTCTGCCGGACGCCATCTGGTCCTTCAAACATTTGACTTACCGGCGATGGGTGGTTAGTCTGGCCTCCGGGCCCGCCGACGCCCGGCGGGCGTTCCCGGAGGAGAGCCCATGCCCGCCCGGTTCGCCTCGGCCGCCCTCGCGTTCTGCCTGACCGCCGGCCCGGCGGCCGCCGACACGATCATCGCCCCGGGGGCCCGGTCTACCTACGTCTACGACTCCTACGACCGGGTCGCGGTCGGGGCGGCGGAGGACGCCGCCGGCCGGACCACCGCCTTCGTCTACGACGGGCGGACGCGGACGTTCACGACCATCGACGCCGACCCCACCTCGGCCGGCGAGACCAGCTCCGCCTACGGGATCGACGCCGGCCGGGTGTACGGCAGCTACGAGTCCGGCGGCGCCCGCTACGGGTACGTCTACGACCGGACGACCGGGGTCGTGACCAAGATCGACGCCGACGGCCCGGGGTCGTCGGGCTCCACCTACATCTACGACGGGCAGGGGAACCGGGTCGTCGGGGCGTACCAGGCCGCCCCCGGCGGGCCGCTCACCGCGTTCGTCTACGACACCTCCACCAACACCCGGACGGACATCCCGGCCCCGTCCGGGGGGACCGGGACCACCAGCCGGTACGCCTACGACCTCCAGGGCGACCGCGTCGTCGGCACGACGGTCGACGGCAGCGGCCGGGCGAGCGTCTACACCTACGACACGAACACCGGCACCGTCACCGACATCCCGAACCCCCCCGGGGTCACGACCCGGTACGCCTACGACTCGCGGGGCGACACCATCATCGGCACCTACGTGGACCCGGCCGGCCGGTCCCGCGGGTACACCTACGACGCGACCGGCAACGTGATCCGGACGATCGACGCCCCCGGGGCGTCCCAGACCCACCTGCGCGGCATCGACCCGGTGACCGGCGAGTACGTCGGGTTCGCGACGGACGCCGACGGCAACACGGTCGGGTTCACCGTCGTCCCGGAGCCGTCGGTGGCGGCCCTGGCGGCCGGTGCGGCGTGCGTCGCCGTCGTCCGGCGGTGGGCGGCCGGCCGGTCCCGGCCTACCCGCCCGAATTCTCGGAGCTAAGATACCGCCACCGCGTCATCATCCCCTCCGGGAGACCCCGCCTCGATGTCCACCACGTCCGTCACGCGCCTCCTGGGCCTCGGCCTGACCCCCGGCAAGCTCCGCGGGCTCCAGCGGATCAGCAACCCGAACGGGACGCTGACCATGGTGGCCACCGACCAGAACAGCTCGATGATCTCGATGATGAAGAAGGCGACCGGGAAGGAGCCGACCTACGCCGAGGTGGCGGACGCCAAGGTGATGCTCAGCCGGGCCCTCGCCCCGCACTGCTCGGGCCTGCTGGTCGACGGGTACTACGGGTACTGGTCGACCGTGGCGGCCCAGGCCGTCCCGGCGTCCACCGGCATCCTGATCCGGGTCGAGAAGTCCGGGGCGGCGAAGAACGCGGCCGGCGGCCCGATGGGCGAGGTCGAGCCCGGCTGGGGGGTGGCCAAGATCAAGCGGTGCGGGGCCGACGCGGTCAAGCTCCTGGCCCAGTTCGAGCCGGCCGAGATGGACTCGGCCGAGCACAACTTCGAGTTCACCCGGCGGGTGTACGAGGAGTGCGTCGAGCACGACATCCTGTTCCTCCTGGAGCCGCTCCACTTCGAGTACGGCGGGGAGGAGAAGGGGTCGGCGGCGGTCAAGGCCCGCAAGGCCAAGACGGTGATCGAGTCGGCCAAGTACCTGAGCCGGTACTGCGACGTGTACAAGGCCGAGTTCCCCGGCACCCCGGGGGTCGAGACCGACGCGCAGCTCGTGGACAACCTGAAGCGGCTGAACGACGCCTGCGTCAAGCCGTGGGTGCTGCTGTCGGCCGGGGTGAAGTACGACGCCTACAAGAAGCAGGTCGAGATGGCGATGAAGGCCGGGGCCAGCGGCATCCTCGGCGGGCGGGCGTTCTGGCAGGAGTTCTTCGAGCCGGCCGACCCGGCCGCCCGGCAGAAGTACGCCGAGACCACCTGCACCAGCCGCGTCAAGGAACTCGACGCGGTGGTGAAGACGGCGACCCCGTGGTTCGCCAGGTACGGGCTGACCGAGGCCGACCTGCACGGGATGCGGGCGGCCGAGGGGTGGCACGCCCGGTACGGCGGCGGGGCGGCCCCGGCCGGCGGCCCCGGCAAGGCCGACCCGAACGCGGTGTACTGATCGTTGTGTTCCGACGAGCGGGGGCGTGAGCCCCCTGATGTCCTGGCGAACCCCGAGCGTGAGCGAGGGGGTGGTTCACCCGCTCCCTCACGGTCGCGGTTCGCCGGCACCGATCAGGGGGCTCACGCCCCCCGCCAGCCGGCAATCCGACACCTCTACCGCGTCTCCCGCCGGTACATCTGCCGCATGGCGTCGGCCTGGCCGGGGGCCGTCGCCAGCCGGGCGGCGGTCTCGACCTCCCGCCGCCCGCCCTCGACATCCCCCCGGTGATGGAGGCAGACGGCCAGGTACATCCGGGCCCGGGGGTGCAGCGGGTGGACCCGGAGGGCCGCCCGGCACTCGGCCTCGGCCCCGGCCCAGTCCCGCTTGCGGAGCAGGACCGTCACCCGGGTGAGCCGCGAGTCGACCGCGGTCGGGTTCAGCTCGATCAGCCGGGCGGCGGCCGCCTCGGCGGCGTCGAG
>JAIEQO010000108.1 GCA_019747655.1 Gemmataceae bacterium
TCACCCCCGGGCGGCCGACCCTCTTTCAAACCTTAGCCGGGCCGGGCACCGATGGCACCCCCCGCGGCGGACGCCCTGATCGTCGGATGCGGGTACTTGGGCCGCCGGGTGGCCGGCCGGTGGGTCGCCGCCGGCCGGCGGGTGGCGGCACTCACCCGCCGGAACGCCGACGCCCTGCGGGCGTTGGGGGTCGAGCCGGTCGTCGGCGACGTGACCGACCCGGCCACGCTCCGCGACCTGCCCGCGGCCCGGACGGTCCTGTACGCCGTCGGCATGGACCGGGCCCAGAATAAGACGATGCACGAGGTGTACGTTGACGGCCTCGGGCACGTCCTGGATACGCTCCCCCGCCCGGGGCGGTTCGTGTACGTCTCCAGCACGAGTGTCTACGGCCAGACGGACGGCGGCTGGGTCGACGAGGCGTCACCGACCGAGCCGGCCGAGGAATCGGGCCGGGTCGTGCTGGCGGCCGAGCGGCTGCTGCGGTCGCGGCTGCCGGACGCGATCGTGCTGCGGTTCGCCGGTATTTACGGCCCGGGCCGGCTGCTGCGGAAGCAGCCGCTGTTGAAGCGCGAGCCGTTGGTCGGGGACGCCGACAAGTGGCTGAACCTCGTCCACGTCGAGGACGGGGCGGCCGCGGTGCTGGCGGCGGAGGCGAACGCCCGACCCGGCGGGACGTACACGGTGGCCGACGACGAGCCCGTGACCCGGCGGGCGTTCTACACGCTCCTCGCGGAGCTGCTGGGCGGCCCGCCATCAGCATTCGAGCACCGGCCCGAGCCGGGGGCGGCCAACCGCCGGGTGAGTAACCGGACGGCGAAGGCCGATCTGGGCTGGTCGCCGGCGTACCCGTCGTACCGCGAGGGGTTGGCCCAGGCGGTGACAGCGATTCCGTCGGAGGCCCGACCGTGAGGGAGGGCACGGCCGAGCCCTCCCTCACGGTCGGGCCTCCGACAACCACCGAGGTTGCCCGATGCCCCGTCTTTTCCCGCTCCTGCTCGTCTTTCCCGCCGCCGGGCCGGCGTCGGCCGCCGACCCGAAGCCGAACACCCTCACCCCGAAGGAGGCCGGCCTCGGCTGGGTCCTCCTGTTCGACGGCGAGACCACCTTTGGGTGGACGGTCGACGGTGCGGCCGAGGTGAAAGACGGTGCCCTGATCCTGGGCAAGGGGAAGAAGACGGTGGCGTATCCGTTGGCCGGGTTCGGGGATCGCTTCGAGTACCGCTTGGAGGCCCGGGGTGCCGGGGCCGTCGTCTCCCGGCGGGGGCGGACCGACTTCTCGGGCCGGGCCGACGGGCGATGGGGAACCGTGATTTACGTCCAGTCCCCCGGCGAGTCCAGCGGGACGGCGGACGGCCTTGGCAAGTCGCGTTCCTCCTACGGCGTGGAAAGCGACCGACCGGAACTCGCCGTCGCCCCGTTCGTGATCGAAACCGACGGCGAGCACCCGGTCGAGGTCCGGTCCGTCAAGCTCCTCCCCGCCGGCATGAAGCCGCTGTTCAGCGGCAAGGACTTGACCGGCTGGAAGTTGTTCGCCGGCGACCCGAAGCGGATGGCGTCGAAGGCGGAGGTGACGGCGGTCGGCGAGCTGTCGCTCACGAACGGCCCCGGCGACCTCCAGACGGAGGCCGAGTACGCCGACTTCGTGCTGCAACTGGAGTGCAAGACGAACGGCAAGGGCCTCAACAGCGGCGTCTTCTTCCGCTGCCTACCGGGCCAGTACCAGCAGGGGTACGAGGCCCAAATCCAGAACTCGTACCTCGGCGACGACCGGACCAAGCCGCTCGACTTCGGGACCGGGGCCATCTACCGCCGGGTGCCGGCCCGGAAGGTGGTGAGCGACGACGGCGAGTGGTTCACGCTGACGGTGGCGGCCAACGGCCCGCGGATTTCGACGTGGGTGAACGGCTACCCGACGGTGAGCTGGCTCGACGACCGCAAGCCGGCCGACAACGCCCGGCAGGGGCTCAAGACGGGCAAGGGGCACATCAGCCTACAGGGCCACGACCCGACCACCGACCTGCTCTTCCGCAACGTCCGGATTGTCGAGCTGCCGGGTCCGGCGAAGAGATGAATCATAGCCGACCAGGGGTGCAAACCCCTGGTCCCGATTTCACGCCTGGGCCTGCCGCTTGCCGTACTTGGCCTCCGGCACCTCGGCCGAGGTCGGGTCGAACCAGGCGTCCTCGAACACGATCCGCTGCTTCCGGTCCATCGCCATGTTGGCCGTCAGGGCCAGGATGGCGTCGGCCATCGCCACCTCCCCGTGGCAACGCGGGATGATGTCGGCGTGGACCAGCTTGCCGGTCTTCGGGTCCTTCGCGTAGTCCACCTTCCCGCCCCGCTCCTGCCACTTCCGCACGCAGTACGCGAAGTGCTCCATCTCGGTCCGGTAGCCCCGGACGGCCGAATCCCACACCGCCGTCCCGGTGGCCGTCTTGGTGACGCCCCCGCCGGCCGCCCCGCCCCAGGTGCTCGACGCCTCCAGGGCCGGCTTGCCGCCGCCCGCCCCGCCGACCGACACCTTCGTGTCCCGGCCGCCGGCCGCCGGGTCCCCCTTCTTCGTCTTGTCCGGCTCCTTGTACAGGTAGACGTCCCGCTCCTCCTCGACGATCATCGTCCCCCGGCTGCCCATCACGCACTCGCCGTACTTCTCGAAGCTGTTGGTGTTGAACGACGCGTAGCTGACCACCACGACGTCGTCCTTCCCCTTCGGGTTGGGGACCGGCTTGCCGTCCCGCAGGACCAGGTGGCCGTCGTCGTCCCGCTGGTAGTACGTCGCCCCGGGGAACTCGTAGTTGACGAACACCCCGTCGTCGCTCTCCCGGTCGTTCTTGCCCGGGCCGTAGAAGAACTTCCCGCCGACCCCCTGGACCGCGAGCGGGTGGACGTGGCCGAGGATGATCGAGCTGGCGTCGAGCTGGTGGCTGCCCAGCTCGGCCATCAGCCCGCCCCCGGTCTTGTCGTACAGCCGCCACCGGACGAGTTCGGCCACGTCCTTGAACCCGTACTCGTTGACGTTCCCGAACGCGAGCTGGGCCAGCTTCTCCGGCGGCAGGGCGACCGCGTCCTCCTTCAGCACCCCCTTGTACCACCCGTCGATGAGCTGCGGCAGCCCGTACTCGGTGGCGAACTTCTCCTTCTCCGCCTCGGACGGCAGGTACGGCCACGAGTTGTTCCGCGGCCACTGGGCCTTGATGTGCTTGATGTCCCCGAGCACCCCGCTGCGGACCACCTCGACGGCGTTCGCGTACAGAGTGCTGTAGTGCCGCTGGTGGCCGACCGACAGGAGCAGCCCCTTGTCCTTGGCGTACTGGATCATCGCCTTGCACTTGGCGGTGGTCCGGGCCATCAGCTTCTCGCACAGGACGTGCAGGCCCTCGTCCAGGCACCGCTTGACGATCACGTCGTGGGTGTTCAGCGGGGTGGCGACGACGACGGCCTCGAGCTTCAGCTCGCCCTTCGCGGCGAGCAGCTCGTCCAGGCTGGCGAAGGTCCGGATCTTCTCGGCCGCCTTCGTCCCGACGACGTTCTTCAGCCCCTTCCGCGGGCCGTCCCCGTCCTTCTCGAACACCCGCTTCAGGTTGCTCGGGCGGATGTCGCAGACGGCGACGATCTGGTTGAACTCCGGGTTGTGGTCGCCGACCAGCACGCACCCCTCGTCCCCGGTCCCGATCAGGGCCGTGCGGACCGGGTTGCCGCCCTTCCACGACTCGTACCCGAAGTACACCGCGGCCGACACCGGGACGACGGCCCCGGCCGCCAGGGCGGCCTTCAGGGCGTCCCGGCGGTGCGGCTTCTTGGGGTCCACCCCGCCGCCGGCCACCATCGAGTCCATCTTGCCGTTGCGGGCCAGCTCGCCGGCCGTCTGCTCGAAGTTCGCCTTCCCCACCGCCTTCTGCTCGGGGGTCAAGTCGAGGGCCATAGGTCCGCTCCGGAAGAGGGTGAACCGGTATTATCGCCGGCGGTACGGGGGTGTGGAAGGGAAAACGGGGCGGGTGAGCGTCGGGGCGTCAGCCCGACGGTCTATCGGACTCAGGCCCGACGGTCTATCGGACTCAGGCCCGACGGTCTATCGGACTCAGGCCCGACGGTCTATCGGACTCACCGTCGGGCTGACGCCCCGACGCTCACCGGATTCACGCATCGGCTGGCTTGCGGAACCCGAAGAGCGGCATCAGGAGGGCGTCCAGCCCGAGCCACCGGCCGGTGGGCATGCACGCCAGGGCGAGGAGCGCCAGCCCCTCGATCACGTTCTTGTTGACGAACACCGGGTTCCCCTCGGTGTTCGGCGGCAGCGGGTACCACGGGAACGGCGGGTGGGTCAGGTACGTCATCACCAGGAACCCGCACGCGGCCAGGCAGGCGGCCCGGGTGAACAGCCCGACCATCAGGCACCCGCCGACGGCCACCAGGAACCACATCGTCGCCTCGTCCATCCGCTGGCCGCGGGACTTCGCGGCCGCCGGCAGGTCGTCCGCCTTCAGCCCGAGGTCGGTCTTGACCAGGTCGGCGACGAAGTCGTCGGCGTCCTTGGCCAGGGCCGCCTCGGCCGCCAGGAGGTCGGCCCGGACCTCGGCCGCCCGCTTCCCCTCGGTCCCGGCCCCGTTCCCCAGCCCGGCCGACAGGGCCTCGCCCCGGGCCTCCCCGGCGGCGGCCGCCTGCTCCCGCACCCACCGCAGGTAGTCCAGCCGCTGCGGGGCGGTGAACGCCGGCCCGTCCCCGCCGACGAACTTCACCTTCGCCGGCCGGGCGTCCACCCCGTACACCCACCGGGCGTACCTCGCCTTGGCCGCCGTCAGCAGCTCCCTCCCGGCCTCCTGGTAGCCGTCGACCCGCTTCCGGGCGGCCTGCCGCTGCTTCTCGGCGTCGGCCTTCGCCTTGGCCTTGTCGGCGTCGGTCTTGGCCTCGGCCGTCGCCTTCGCCTCGGTCGCGTCGACCGCCTTCAGGTCGGCCTCGGCCTTCGCCCGGACGGCGTTCGCGGTCCGCTCCTCCAGCTCGTCCAGGACTTTGGCCACGGCCGGCGGGCACTCGGCCGCCTGCTGCTCGGCGGTCAGCTTGTCGAACGCCTCGGGGGTGATGTCCTTCGGGGCCTTGACCTTCTCGCCGATCACCGCCTGTGGGTCGCCAAACTGGTTCCGCATGTACGCCCCGAACCCGGTCGGGGCCACGTCGAAGTACGGCTTGCTGCTGAACGTCCGGGGGTTGGCGTCGGTCGCCCCGGCGAGGTGGCCGTTGACCTTGTACAGCCCCTCGAACAGGAAGTGCCAGCCGATCGCCAGCCGCAGGGCGAGGAGGAAGAACACCTTGCACTGCCACCGCTGGGTGGCGGTGGCCACGATCAGGGCCAGGAGCGTCCCGCCGAGGCCGGCGTACACCACCTGGATCGGGATGGGAAGGTCCATTGGGAGGGAGTGTTCAGTGTTCAGTGTTCAGTGTTCAGACCGAACACCGGGGGTAGTCGATCCAGGGTGCTGAGGGCTGAAGGCCCGACACAACATAGCCCGGGGTGAAGCCCCGGGGAACCAGTTCAGGCCGTCAGCCCGGCCCGTACTCGGCGGGGGCAAGGTTGAACGCCTGCGGCGGGTTGGGGCCCTCCCCCAGCACCACCGCCCCGAGGTGCGGGCGGGTGCGGGTCAGGGCGTCGGCCCCGGCCGCCCCCAGCACGAACACGGCCGTCGACAGGGCGTCGGCCTCGGCGGCGGTCGGGGCCGTGACCGCGGCGGCCGCCGTCCCGTCGGCCGGCCACCCGGTCCGGGGGTCGAGCAGGTGGCCGAGTTTCCGGCCATTGTACTCGAAATGCTGGAAGGTGGCCGCCGACACCCCCAGCCCGCGGTCCCGCAGCCAGACC
>JAIEQO010000105.1 GCA_019747655.1 Gemmataceae bacterium
CGGGGCGTCCGCATCCGGGACGGCGACGGCCGCCTGGCAGAACGGGCACTTGACCCGCTTGCCGGCGGACTCGTCCCGGGCCCGGAACCGCTTCGAGCACGACGGGCACGCGAGGGTGATCGGCATCGGCCTGCTCCGGCGGCTGGTGGGTGCGGAGTGCGGAATGAAGACGGGCCGAACTCCGTGTCCGATCCCCGATCCCGAACCGGCACCCCCGCCCGAACGGGGTGGCCGCGGGACCGCCCGCGTCTGCCGACATGGTAAAGACGGACGCCCCGGCCAGAAACCCCCGCCGGCCGCGATTCCCCGGATTACCCCGCCCGCCGGCCGTTACAGCCGCGGGGCCGGCCGCTCCCAGGCCGGGTCGTAGGGCAGCGAGAAGACCTGCTGGACCCGCTCGGCCCGGCCGCCGTCGGCCGACAGCAGCACCCCCAGGGCCTCCCGCAGCCGGGCCATCCGCGGGTCGGCGGCGGCCGCGGCCGGGTCAGCCCCCCGACCGACCCGGTCGAGGGTGGCGGCCAGGTCGAGCACCCGGCTGCGGGCGTCGAGGAAGAACTGGTCCAGGGCGCGGGCGGCGGGGAGCGGTGTCATGGCGGCTTGTGGGAAAACAGGGGCCGCACGATCAACACAGATCAAGGCACGATCCGAACAAAATCATTTGGTATTTTTGATCGTGCCTTGATCGTTTTTATCGTGCGGCTCCTTCCGGAACTTGGTCCTCAACTCCAGCGGCACCAGGTCGTTCAGGCTGCCGGACCGGAACCCGTCGAGGTCGAGGGTGACGAACTTGAACCCGAGCCGGCGGAACTCCCGGGCCAGGTCGCCCCGGGCCGGGTCGGCGGCCAGCCTCGCCACCTCCCCGGCCGGCACCTCCACCCGGGCCAGGTCGCCCTCGTGGTACCGCACCCGGCACTCCCGCAGCCCGAGCGACCGGAGGTACGCCTCCGCCTCCTCCACCCGCCGGGTCCGCTCCGGGGTGACGGCCAGCCCCGGGGCCAGGCGACTGGACAGGCACGGGGCGGCCGGCTTGTCCCAGGTCGGCAGCCCCCAGTGACGGGCGACGGCCCGCACGTCGGCCTTCGTGAACCCGGCCTCCTGGAGCGGGTGGCGGACGGCGTGCTCGGCCGCGGCCGTCAGCCCGGGGCGGTAGTCGCCGCCGTCGTCCAGGTTCGCGCCGCTGGCCACCACCGGCACCCCGAGGCCGGGCAGCAGCCGCTCGACCTGCGTGTACAGCTCGCTCTTGCAGAAGTAGCAGCGGTCGCCGCCGTTCTTGAGGTAGTCGGGGTTGTCGAACTCGTGGGTGGGGACGACGACGTGGCGAACCCCGATGAGGGCGGCCAGTTCGCGGGCCGTCGCCAGCTCGGCCCGGGGGACGCTCGGGCTGTCGGCCGTGACGGCGACGGCCTTGCCCCCGAGGGCAAGGTACGCCGCCTTAGCCACTAAGGTGCTGTCGATCCCGCCGCTGAACGCCACCGCCACCCCGGGCAACTCGCCCAGGATCGCCAGGAGCCGGTCCCGCTTGGCGGCGAGTTCGGGGGGAAGGTCCATACCGACAGTATACCGCGGCGGTGCGGGCCGGACCCAGGGCGTTGCCATGGGCTATGCTGTGGCAGGCCTTCAGCCTGCGGGTCGCCCGGTTCTTCAGCCTGAAGGGCTGACACAACATAGCCCGGGGTGAAACCCCGGGTCGGCGTCATGGGCTCGTCGGCCGGACGGTCAGCACCGGGCACGGGGCGTGGCGGATGATCTTCTCGGCCACGCTGCCGAGCAGCATGTGGGCCAGCCCGCCCCGGCCGTGGGTGCCGATGCAGATCAGGTCGGCCTTCAGGTCCGCCGCGGCGGCCGTGATCTCCCCGGCCGGGCTGCCGACCCGGACCTCGGTGCGGGGGTTGAGCCGGGCCAGCCCGAGCCGGTCCACCAGGGCCGTCAGCCCGTCCTTCGCGGCGTCCATCATCGCCCCCACGTCGGGCGACGCCACGGCCGTCGGCATGACCGCGTCCGGTAGCACGAGGGCGAGGTCCTGGACGACGTGCAACAAAACGAGTTCGGCCCCGAACTTGTCAGCCAGCTCGGCCGCGTACCGGACCGGCGGGAGCGAGTGGTCGCTGAAGTCGGACGGGGCCAGGATGCGGCGGATCGAGATCATTCCCCACCTCCGTTCGGTAGTGTACCATGCGGCGGGTCGTTACCGCGGGTCAACTTGTGGTACGCCTCTCGGACGGCCCGCGTCACCGGCCCCTCGGTCCCGGTGCCGATGTCCCGTCCTTCGAGGCGGGCGATGCCGATCACCCCACAGGACGTACCGGCCAGGAGCACCTCGTCGGCCGAGAGTAAGTCCTCCGGTCGGGCGAAGTCGCGGGTCGTCTCGTACCCGAGCCCCGACGCGAGTCCCGCGGCCGTGTCCCCAGCGACGTAATCCCCGCCGTAAAGCCACCGCACCTTCCGGTCGCGGACGATCAGGAGCTGGCCCTCGGTGCAGCCGGCCACGCCGTTGTCCGTGTAGTAGAAGACGGCCTCTAGGCAGCCGCTCTGCAGGGCGTGCTGCTTGGCCCGGACGACGTGCAGTTGGTTCAGCGTCCGTCCCATGTGGGACGGGTTGAATATGTGAAGCTGAGACGGGGCGACGACGGCGTGCAAGCCGTGGCCGTACAGCTCCGCCGGGAACGGCTGGTACTCTTCCGCGATGATGAAGACCTGGGGGTCGATCTTCCGCGGGTCCGGGCCGATCGTCCCCGGCCCGCGGCTGACGATCACCCGGATGTAGCCGTCGGTCCGATGGTTCGCCCGGACGGTCGCCTCAATCGCCGCCGTCAACTCGGCCGGGGTATGCGGGACGGAAATGTCCAGCATCTCGGCCGCGTTGAAGAGTTCGCTAAGGTGGTCGGCCGGGCGGAAGAGCCTGCCGCCGAAGACCCGGAGCGGTTCCCACACGCCGTCGCCGTACAGGAACCCGTGGTCGAACGGGCTGACCCGGGCCGCGGCCTTGTCGACCAGCTCGCCGTTCACCCAGACGAGGGACATCGGAATTTTCGATTTGTGAAGTCGGATTGATGATTAGAAGACATGCCCGCATTCGGGGCGGGGGTCTTCCAATCGCCAATCTTACATCTCAAATCTCCAATCCCCTACACCGCCATCAACTGAAAGTGCGGGGCCGGCTTCGGGTGCTCGTCGGCGAGCAGCCCGCCGGCCATCCGGACCACCCGGTCGGTCGCCGCCACGATCTCCAGGTTGTGGGTGACCATCACGATCGTCACCCCCTCCTCCCGGTTGATCTCCCGCAACAGCCGGACGATCTCCCCGCCGGTCTCGGCGTCCAGGTTCCCGGTCGGCTCGTCGGCCAGCAGCACCCGCGGGTTGGTCAGCAGGGCCCGGGCCACCGCCGCCCGCTGCAACTCCCCGCCGGACAGCTCACGCGGCCGGTGAGTGAGGCGATGCCCCAGCCCGACCCGCTTGAGCAGGGCCTCGGCCCGGGCCCGCCACTGCCCCCGGCTCTTCCACCAGCCGAGCGTCGAGTGGGCGATGTACGCCGGCATCAAGACGTTATCGAACGCGTTGAGTTCCGGGAGAAGGTGGTAGAACTGGAAGATGTACCCGAACGTCCGGTTCCGCAGGGCGTCGCGGTCCCGGGCCGGCAGGTTGTCGATCCGCCGGCCGTCGAGGTGGACGGTCCCGGCGTCCGGGGCGTCGAGGGTGCCGAGCAGGTGCAGGAGCGTGCTCTTGCCCGAGCCCGAAGCCCCGACCACGCTCAGGAACTCGCCGGCCCGCACGTCCAGGTTCAGCCCGTTCAGCACCGGGACCGTGACCGCGTGCCGGCGGTACGCCTTCTTCAGGTTCTCGGCTCTCAGCATGGTCGCTGCGCTCCCGTCGTCAAGTCTTCAAGTCATCAGGTCAGGAAGCCACGCCCGCCGCCCTCTGGTCTTCGACATGAAGACTTGAAGACCTGACGACTTGACGACGGACCGGGCTACTCGAACCGGAGGGCGCGGACCGGGTGCAGCCGGGCCGCCCGGTAGGCCGGCAGCAGGCTGAACACCACCGCCACCACCACCGCCCCGGCGTTCACCAGCCCGACCACCACCGGGTCCACGTTCGTCGGGATGTCCTTGAAGTAGTACACGTCCCGCGGGAACACCGACCGGCCAGTCAGCCGGGTGAGGGCGACCTCGATCGCGTTGATGTTCGCGGTGATCCACAGCCCGAGGGCCGTCCCCAGGGCACACCCGACCGCCCCGAGCAAGAGGCCGTACCCGAGGAAGATGCTCATCACCCCGGTGCTCGACGCCCCCAGGGCCTTCATCACCCCGATGTCCCGGTACTTCTCGGACACGATCATGGTGAAGATGGCGAGGATGCTGAACCCGGCCACCCCGACGATCATGAACAAGAGCAGGTTCAGGATGCCCCGCTCCACGTCGATCGCCTGCAACAACGGCCCCTGCTGGTCCTCCCAGGTGTTCACCCGCACGTCCCGGTACGGGAACAGCTTCTGGAGTTCGGCCGTCACGACCGCCTTGTCCGCCTCGTAGTCCTTCAGCTTGATCTGGAGGGCCGAGCACCGGCCGCCCATCCCGCGGATCGCCTGGAGCTGCTCCAGCGGGACGTACACGAAGCTCTGGTCGTACTCGCTCATCTCGGTCTTCAGGTAGTCGGCCACCAGGAACGTCCCGGACACCGGCCGCAGCGTCTCCCCGCCGACGGTGGTGATGGTGACGGCGTCCCCGGGGTACAGGGCCGTCTCCTCGACCAGCTTCCCGCCCTCGTTCGTGTACCGCAGGTGGGCCAGGGCGTACCCGGGGATGGCCCCGTACAGCTTGGCCACCGGCATCCCGTCGTTCATCACGGCCGCGTCCGGCGGGGGGACCGGGTCCGGCAGCCGGACGGCCCCGCCGTCCCGGACCTTGACGGCCAGCGGGTCGTCCCGCTCCAGCTCCCGCTTGTTGGCGTCGTGCCGGCGGAGGGCGTCCGGGGTCAGGTCGAACGACGGGGCCGGGTGCCCGTTCTGCCGAACCAGGTACTCGCTGAACCCGCCGACGGCCGCCCGCCCGGCCGGGTCGATGCCGATCAGCCGGACCGGCTTGGTGATGAGCGGCCCGTCCGGCCGGCCGCCCCGGTACTGCATGATGGCGAACACCTCGACCGTCGGGGTGACGGCGGCGATCCGCGGCCCGGCCGGGCTGGCCAGCACCTTCGCCACAAGGGCGTCCGGCGGGTCGGGGAAGCCGCTCAGGTTGTCGGTGTCGACCACCACGTCGGACACGCTGCCGTGGAGGCGGTCCTTGAGCTTGGTGCTGAACCCGCTCATGACGGCGTTGACGACGATCAGGGTGGCCACCCCGAGCATGACGCTGACGATGCAGACGAAGGCCAGGTAGCGGGTGCGGAGGTAGCGGCCGCAGAGGAGCAGCTTGTACACGGGGGCCTTTCCCGGCGGGTGGCGGGGGCGGCCGTGCGGGGGCGCCCGGCCGGGTTGTAGCAGAGTGGGACGGCCGGGAAA
Source organism: Gemmataceae bacterium (assembly GCA_019747655.1). GTDB lineage: Bacteria > Planctomycetota > Planctomycetia > Gemmatales > Gemmataceae > Urbifossiella. The sequence goes on from JAIEQO010000105.1 coordinate 5,498, forward strand.
AGGGGAAGTGGCGGGGGCCGGGAAGGGGGGGACAAGACCAAGGTCCATCGGCCCGTCAAGTTGTAGCAGCAAACGGTCAAACTCGTTGTGCAAGTAGAATGCTCTGTTGAAACCCTCGTCCTCCTCGTCCTCCTCGGACCCGGGGCTTCACCCCGGGCTATGGTGGGTCGGGCTTTCAGCCCTCCGGAGGCCGGCCCGGAGGCCCAAAGGGCCGACACAACATAGCCCGGGGTGAAGCCCCGGGTAGGATTTCAACAGAGCACAAGTAGAAATAAGGAAAGGGGCTGTCCTAGATGTCTCACTTCCTGCGGAGCAGTTTCCGCAGGGATTTTAGCTGGTTCCCGGGGGTTCCGGT
>JAIEQO010001089.1 GCA_019747655.1 Gemmataceae bacterium
CTCGGGGTCGGGCTGTCGCTGGCCGGGGCGGGGGTGGCGGCGGCCGCCGGGTGGCAGCACCGGCGGTTCTGCCGGACGCTCGGGCCGGCCGAGCGGCCGCCGCAGTACCGGGCCGGGTTCGCCCCGGCGGTCGCCTGGGGGGTGGCCGCGGCCGGGGTGGTGCTGGCGGTGGAGCTGGTGATGTGAAGGGGGTCAGCCTTCCGGCTCGGCGACCGACCGGCCGTACCGGGCCAGGAGCATCTGGACGGCCTGGATCGTCTGCCACTCGGCGAACCCGATCCGGACCTCGGTCCCGTCCTCGTTGGCGTCGATGTTCTCGACGGCGGTGGTCAGCCCGCGGTGGAGGTGGTCGAAGATCTCCGCCAGCCGGGCCGCCTGGGCCGGGGTGAGCTTCTGGGGCAGGGGCGGGAGGTCGCTGTCGAACGCGGTCCAGGCCTTGGTGTGGTGTTCGGCGTCGGCCGCCCGGGCGGACGCGCTGGCCGCCACCGCCAGCCGGCCGGCCGCCGCCAGCTCGTCGGCCCGGACCGTCTGGGCCCCGGCCCCGCCGCTGGCCGACACCACCCCGGCCCGCCGGGCCGCGATCTCCTCCATCGTCCCGAACAAGAGCATGCTCCGGCCGATGGCCACCTGGTCGCCCGGCCGCAGTCTCCGGATCTGGATCGACGCCCCGTTCACCCGGGTGCCGTTGGTGCTGTCCAGGTCGGTCAGCAAGATGTCGCTGTCCTCGGCCTGAATCTTGGCGTGATACCGGCTGACCCGCTCGTCGTTGAGCCGCAGGGCGTTCCCCTCCTCCCGGCCGATCGTGACGGGGACCGGGAGGTCGCGGAACACCCGCCCCTTGTCCACGCCCTCGAGGACCAGGAAGGTGACGGTACGCATGGGGGGTCCTGCGGGCGGCGGGCGACGGCCGGGTGGGTCAGGTATAGCACACGCCGCCGGGCCGGGGGAGGCCGGCCCCCGCCCTGGGGCCGGCCCACCCGGGATTCTCTCCGGTCGGGCCCGGGCTGTCAATTTCGCATCCGTCCGTTTTCGACCGATTCCCACGCCCGGACGACAGTGGCCGCCGGGTCCGGGCCGTCGGCCGCCACAGGTACAAGCGACGGCAGGTGCCGGAACCACGTCAACTGCCGCTTGGAAAACTGCCGGGTCCGGGTGCGGATCAGGCCGGCCGTGGCGTCCGGTCCCGGCCCGCGGCCGTCCAGCTCGTCGAGCAGCTCCCGGTAGCCGACCGCCTGGGCGGCCTCCCGGCTCGGCGGCCGGGGCAAATCACGGAGCCGCCGGACCTCGTCCCGCCAGCCGGCCGCGAGCATCGCGCCGACCCGCTGGTTGATTCGATCGTACAGGACTCCCCGCGGGAGTTCTAGTACCACCGCAGGAATTCGGGCGGGTCCCGACCCGGGTGCATTCGCCGACGCGAATGCGGGCGTATCCCAGGTCGTCTGCCAGGCCGAGATCGGCCGCCCGGTCAGCCCATGCACTTCCAGTGCCCGGACCACCCGCCGGATGTCGTTCGGGTGGAGCCGGGCGGCGGTCGGCGGGTCGACGGCCGCCAGCCGGGCGTGGAGGGCCGCCGGCCCCTCCCGTTCGGCCTCAGTTTCGAGACGACGCCTCAACCCGGGGTCGCCGGGCGGCCCGGGGAACAGGCCGTGCAGCAGGGCCTTGAGGTAGAACGGGGTGCCGCCGACGACGATCGGCCGGCGGCCCCGCCGCACGATGTCCGCGCAGACCTGCTCGGCCCGGGCCAGCCACCACGCGACCGTCGCCCCCTCCCACGGGTCCAGCTCGTCGATCAGGTGGTGTGGCACCCGGGCCCGTTCGTCGGGCGTCGGCTTGGCCGTCCCGATGTCCATCCCCCGGTAGACGGTCATCGAGTCCATCGCCACCACCTCGCCACCGAGCCGTTCGGCGAGGTCCAGGGCGAGGGCCGTCTTCCCCGAGGCGGTCGGGCCGGTCAGGATCAGGGCGTGATCGAAGGCCGAGGGGGGCATCGGATCACGATACCACCGGCGAGCGGGGGGCGTCAGCCCCCTGATCCGTCCAGCCATCAGGGGCCTGACGGCCCCCGCTCGCCCGGAGAGAGGTCGTAGATCAGAAAAGTCTGTGTACGGCCGACCGGCTGCCGGTCCCGCAGCCACCGGACGGCCGCGGCCGAGGCCGGGGTGATGTCGGCGTTCCCGTACACGGCGGTGACGGACACGGCCAGGTGGCCGTCGGACCCGGCCGCGGCGACCGGGAGGAAGCTCAGGTTCACCAGCCGGAACGGCGGGTAGAGGACGTTCGGGTCGGTCCCGTAGTACCAGACGACCAGCGGCCGGCTGTCGCCGTGGGCGGCGTACCAAGCCTTCAGCTCGGGCAGCCCCTGGCCCCAGTCGTAGTTCGAGTCGTGCAGCCGGGTGTAGCCGTGCTCGGGCCCGCCCCAGAGCTGGTTGAAGAACCCCAGCCCGTGCGGCCAGACCCACAGGCTGGTGGCGGCCGTGGCGGCGAGGCAGAAGGCTGCGAAGGCGCGGAGGACCCCACCCCCTAACCCCCTCCCCCGCGGGGGGAGGGGGGACGAAGCCAAGTCTCCTGGTTTTGTCCCCCCTCCCCCCGCGGGGGAGGGGGAAGGAAAGGGGGTGGGGACGGACCGCGGGTGGGGTCGGCGGCAGAGCGCCACCGCCACGGCGACGTACCCCGTCGCCATCAGGGTCAGCATGAACCGGATGCCGATCTGGACCCGGCAGTTCAGGCTGAACGCCAGCAGCACCAGGGCCACCCACCCGACCGGCGACAGCAACTCCCGCGGCCGCAGCACCAGGGCCGCCAGCAGGAGCACCAGGGCCGGCACCGGCACCTTCATCGTCAGGGCCAGCGGGAAGTACGCCCAGGTGGCCCGCGGGTGCCACCGGCCGAGCAGGTACGTCCCGTGCCCCCGCATGTTGTGCTTGATCTGCTGGACGAGGGCCTCGCCGGCGTTCGGGAAGACGGTCAGGTGCCGGCTGAGCGGGACCATCACTTCCCTCGCCGGCCCGTCCGGCAGCTTCTCCGCCCAGCTCACGAACGTCGGCTCGGTCCCCCAGTCGCAGCCGGTGTAGGCGAAGACCAGGGTGAAGCCGATCAGCAGAATGACCGTCAGGTCCTTCCGCAGCCCCCAGGTGGCGTGCCACAGGTGGGCCAGCTTTCCACGGAGGGTCGAGCCCGGGGGCGGGGTCAGTTCGCCGCTGCGGTAGAGGTGGCAGAGCCCGAGGGCGAGCACCGCCTGGACGCCGAACACCATCCCGCTCGCCTTCGCCACCGTCGCCAGCCCGTAGCAAACGCCCGGCCCGGCCACCCGCGGCCACCACCCCCGCCCCTGCCCGCGATGGAAGTGGTAGATCAGGGCGAGCATCATGGTCACGACCGAGATGTCGGTGGTCGCCAGCGCCGCGTGGGCCAGGAAGTTCGGGTCGCACCCGACCAGCCCGGCGGCCAGCCGGCCGGCCCACGGCCCGCCGAACGTCCGGCCGAGCAGCAGCGCGTAGACCAGCAGCCCCCACCAGAAAACGAGGTTCGCCGCCCGGGCGACGGGCAGGATGGCGTCGATGTCCTTGTACGGGTGGAACGGCTCGCCCCGGGTGTGCTCCCAGACGTAAAGCGGCAGCGTCTGCACGTCGACCGGCAGCGGCATGCACCCGGCCGACATCAGGAGCTTGTTGCTCCCGGTCCGCCAGGCGGTCAGCCCGGCGTTCAGGTGGTGGGGCTCGTCGAACGTGGCCCCGAGCCGGGTTGCGGCGGAGAGGCACCAGGCCGACGAGGCCGCCCCGAGGGCCAGCAGCCAGACCGCGTCGAGCCACCACCCGGACCGCCGCATCGCCTTACCTCCGTGCCCCTGTCCGCCGGGCAAGTTGGGCGAGATAACGAACCCGGCCGACCCCGGCAAGCCGAACCCCCGCCCCGACCGGGCCGCCGCCCTCGACTCGAAACTTGAAACTCCAAACTCGAAACTCCGACCGGCCGCCGCCCGGCGTCGAACTCCTGAACCCGCGGGTCCGGCGGGGGCCGTTCCGGGCCGCCCTGTTCGACTTCGACGGGACCCTCTCGCTGATCCGCGAGGGCTGGCCGCGGGTGATGGTCGGGATGATGACCGACCGGCTGCGGGCCCTGGGCCTCGCCCCCGAGCCGGACGAGGAGCTGTGGGGCCTCGTCGAGCGGTTCGTGATGGCCCTGAACGGCCACCCGACGGCCGTGCAGATGGCCCGGTTCGCCGACGAGGTCGAGGCCCGGGGCGGGGCCCCGGACACCCCGGCCGCGTACCTCCGGGAGTACCTGGACCGGCTGATGGCCGTGGTCGGCGGGCGGTGGGACGCCCTCGCGTCGGGCCGGGCGACCGCCGCCGAGTGGGTGGTGCCGAACGCCCACGCCGTTCTGGCGAACCTGGCCGGCCGGGGCGTGCCGCTCTACCTGGCTAGTGGCACGGACCTCGCGGCCGTCCGGCACGAGGCCGGGCTGCTCGGGGTGCTGACCCCGTTCGGCCGGCACGTCTACGCCCCGGCCGACAACGACCCGACGTTCACCAAGGGGCAGGTGGTGGACGACCTCGTCCGGTCGCTCGGGCTACGGCCGGGCGAGCTGCTCGGCTTCGGCGACGGGGTGGCCGAGTGCTACGAGGTCAAACGGGCCGGCGGGGTGATGGTCGGGGTGGCCAGCGTCGAGCACGGTCAGACCGGCGTCGAGCCCGGCAAGCGGGCCCGGTTGGCCGCCGCCGGGGCGGACCTCATCGTCCCCGACTACCGGGACCAGGAAGCTCTCATTGCCTGGCTGTGGGGCGACGGGTAATCTGCACGCAACCGCACGGAGGCCCCATGCCGTACCCGCAGTTCGACCGGTCGAAGCTGCTCGTCAAGCCGCTGGCCGAGCGGCAGCACGACCTCACCCTCGACATCCTGCAACCTCTGGACGGGCCGCCGACCTACGACCACCCGTCGATCCCCGAGATCGGCCGGCGGCTGGTCGCGGCGAAGGACCGCGGGGCGGCCCGCATCCTGATGATGGGGGCCCACGTCCTCCGGGCCGGGACCCAGCGGCACCTCATCGACCTGATGGAGCGCGGACTCGTTTCGCTCATCGCCATGAACGGGGCCGGGCCGATCCACGACTGGGAGTTCGCCCGGATCGGGGCCAGCACCGAGAGCGTGGCCCGGTACGTCTCCAGCGGCGAGTTCGGGCTGTGGCGGGAGACCGGCGAGATCAACGACGCCCTGACCAAGGGCGTGAAGGACGGCATGGGCTACGGCGAGGCGGTCGGCCGGGCCATCGCCGGGGGGCTGTTCCCGTACAAGCACGCCTCGGTGCTGGCCGCCGCGTACCGGCTCCGCGTCCCGGTAACGGTCCACATCGGCATCGGCTACGACATCATCCACGAGCACCCGAACGCCGACGGCGGGGTTTTGGGGCGCGCCAGCTACACCGACTTCCTGGTCTTCGCCGAACACGTCAAGAAGCTTGAAGGGGGGGTCGTGCTCAACTTCGGGACGGCGGTGATGGGGCCGGAGGTGTATCTGAAGGCCCTGGCGATGGCCCGGAACGTGGCCCACCAGCGGGGCGAGCGGATCGCCAAGTTCACGACGGCCGCGTTCGACCTCGTCCCGCTCGACGACGACTACCACCGGCAGGCCCCGAAGACCGACCCGCGGTACTACTTCCGGCCGTGGAAGACGATCCTCGTTCGGACCGTCGCCGATGGCGGGGAGAGCTTCTACGTCCAGGGCGACCACAAGGAGACGGTGCCGGCGGTGTGGCGGGCCGCGGTCGAGGCCGATGCCCGGTGAGCGTCGGGGGGGGGGGGGGCGGGGGGGGGAGAACCCCCACACCCCCCGACCCCGCCCCCCACAACCACAAAAC
>JAIEQO010000795.1 GCA_019747655.1 Gemmataceae bacterium
CTGACCCTGCCCGCCCGACCCTTGCCCGCCGGTCGCAGCCGCCGGGTCCGGGCTGCTGTCCACCGTCCCGGTGTCGGTGCTCGGCTCGATCAGGGTGGGCGTGTACGTCCCCGGGGCCGCCCGGACCGGGATCACCTGGCTGACCGTCCGGGTGACGGCCGGGGCGTTCGGCCGGGCCGGCCGGACCTCCAGCGTCATCGTCACCTTCACCGCCCGGGGCGGGCCGAGCGGGGTGACGCCGTCCGGCCCGGCCTGGGTCCCGTCCCAGTCGGACACCCACCCGGACCCGTCGAAGTACTCGAACGTCAGCTCCGTCACCTCCTCGACGATCGTATCACCGGCCTCGTCGGACAGGTCCGGGTCGGACGAGTCGCGGACCCCGTCGGCCGTCACCCACGGCCGGTCCTGCCGGCACAGCCCGCCGGACCCGCCGAGCCAGTACGTCACCCGCCACAGGTCGCTCGGGGTCTGCCCGCCGGCGTCGGACGGCCCGCGGGAGTCCGTCAGGGCGGCCGGCACCCGGCTGACGAAGACGGTGAACTGCCGGCTGGTCCCGATCAGCCCGCCCTGGAAGGCCAGGTCGGCCGCCTGGGGGGTGGGGGAGGCGGCCGCGGCGTCGCCGGCCGGGGCCGCCCCGGCGTCGGCCGAAACCGGCGCGGCCCCGCCGGCGGGGGCCGCCCCGCCACCGGCCGCCGGTGTCATACCCGCCGCCGCCGGTGCCGTCCCGGCCTCTTCGGCCCCACCGCCGCCCCCGCCGGCCGTCCCGGCGGCGGCGTTCCCGCCGGACTTCGGCGGGAGCGGGGCCAGGGTGGACGCCAGGTCGACCCCGACCCGGTGGAAGGCGGCCCGGGCCAGGTTGTCGATCTCGACCGACTCCCGCCCGTCCTGGGTCCGGCGGATGGTCAGGTCCATTGCGAAGTACAGCCCGGCCAGGAGCAGGATGGCGATCACGCTGGCCAGCAGCACTTCGAGCAGGGTGAAGCCGTGCCTCGGCGAGCGGGGGGCGTGAGCCCCCGGATGTGTTCGGATCAGGGGGCTCACGCCCCCCGCTCGCCCGGAGTTCAGCTTCACGTCACACCCCCGGGGTCGGCGGGCCACACGCCCGGACTGCTCACTGCCGACTGTCCACTGCTCACCGACCGGCTACATCCCCTCGGCGTTCGTCTCGGCCGCCTGCACGTCGGCCTCGGTCGGCTTCTCGGCCTGGGCCGCCGACCCCATCTTGGCCGGGTCGAGGACGAGCTGCGAGAGCGTCACCTCGAACGGCCGGCCGCGGTCGTCGAACGACACCTTGACCGTCACCGCGTACAGGTTGGGCGGCCCCTGGGGCTGGGCCTCGACCGTCCACGACCACCCGGCCTCGGTGTCGAACGACCCGGACCCGCCGTCCATCCCGACCACCCCGGCCTCGACCTCGGCCAGCTTGGCCTGGGCCAGCCGGGTGCCCCGGGAGTGGAGCCGGGCCGCGGCCGCGTGGTCCGACCCGATGTCGACCAGCCGGCCGATGGCCACCATCGACAGCAACAGGATGGTCAGCGCCAGGAGGACTTCGATGAGCGACAGGCCGGGGCGGAAGTTGGGAGGACCCCACCCCCTATCCCCCTCCCCCGCGGGGGGAGGGGGGGCCGGAACAAGGTGGCCGGCGGCTCGGGTCTTCCTCCCCCTCTCCGCTGCGGGGAGGGGGCCGGGGGGAGGGGTCTTCGGCCCGGTCCCCCCTCCCCCCGCGGGGGAGGGGGATAGGGGGTGGGGTCTCCTTGCGACCCTCACGGCTGGTCCCCGGCGTCCGGGCGGAGGAGCTTGCTGCTGGCGGTCACGCCCCGGAGCCGGACCCGCATCGGCGGGAAGGCGCCCTCGCGGACCTCGACGACGACGTTGTCCTCGCGGCAGGTGCCGTCCGGCAGGAAGGTGCCGACCGTCACCCACCCCCCGGCCTCGTCGGCCGGGGCGTCGGCGTCCGCCTCGACGGCGGCCGTGGCCGGCTCCAGCCGGGTCTCGATCACCCGGGCGGTGGCGGTGGCGGTCTCGGACGCCCCGGCGGCGTCGTAGTCGGGCCCGTCCGGGGCGACCCGCAGCCGGCTCCCGTCGGCCGACACGGCCAGCCGGTAGGCGGTCCCGTGCTCCATCGCCAGCCCGCGGGCGTCGGCGATCCGCGACCGGACGGCGTCGGCCGCCGCCCGCTGGTCGGCGTTCCCCTTCATCCCGTGCAGGGTCGGGGCGACGAAGGCCCCGAGGATGACCATGACGGCCATCACCAGGGTCAGCTCGAGCAGGGTGAAGCCGGGCCGGCGGGGGCGGGGGGTCACGGGCGCACCGGGGGAGGGGGCCTGGGGCGGGGCGGCCGCGGGCTACGGGGCCCGGGACGCCTGCCCCTCGCCGTGCTGGCTGATCTTGGTCCCGTCGTTGGCCGTCGTCCAGACGATGGGCGCCCCGTTCCCGGACCCGTCGCCCATGTCGACCACCTGGTAGTTGAACCGCTTGCCCCACGGGTCGGTGAGGTCCTGCTGGCCGTTCTTCAGGGCCGTCCCGCCGCCCTGGGAGAGCAGCTGGTCGAGGGTCTCCGGGTACTGCTGGTTGTTCAGGTAGTAGGCCTCGACCGCCCCGGCGATGGTGTTGCACTTGAGCCGGGCCTCGCTCCGCTTGGCCCGCTCCAGGTAGCTGGTGGTGGCGACCACCCCGACCCCGGCCAGGATCACCAGGATGGCGACGACGACGAGGACTTCGAGCAGCGTGAAGCCGGCCCGGCGGGCGGCCCGCGTGCTGGCGGGGGCGAGTTTCATGCGAGGTCTCCTGTGGCCCCGCGAGGCGGGGGAGCGGCGGGTACGCGGGCGTCCGGCGTCAGCGTAAGTATAACCCCGGGGGGGCTTAAGCAGTCATGAGAGAACGAACGGCCGAAGGAAGTCGGGGCGGCGGCGGGAGTTAGCGGCGGGTACGGACGGAGAGTAACACGGCGGCCGGCGGGGGAGGTTTCAGTTTACCGAACGACCCACCCCCCGGCCCCCTCCCCCACCGGGAGAGGGGGCCGGGGGGTGGGGCCTCGTACCTCACCCCACCGCCTCGCCCATCTTGAACACCGGCAGGAGGAGCCCGGCCACGACCATCAGCGTCACCCCGGCCATGACCAGGAGCATGATCGGCTCCAGCAGCTTGACCATCAGTTCGAGCTGCCGGGCGGTCCGCTTCTCCAGCCCGTCGGCCACGTCCACCAGGACCTTCTCCAGGCTGTTCGACTCCTCGGCGATGGCGATCATCTCGACCACGTCCGGCGGGAAGTAGCCCGACTTCCGCAACGGGTCCGCCAGCTTCTGCCCGGCGGTGACGTTCTCGGCCGACTTCTCGATGGCGGCGGTCAGTACCCGGTTCCCGGTCGAGTCCTTGGCGATGGAGAGGGCCCGGAGGATCGGGATGCCGTTGTGTAGCATGGTCCCGAGGATGCGGGTGAACCGGGCCAGCCCGAGGTTCAGGAAGATGCCCCCGAAGAGCGGCATCTTGATCCGCATCCGGTCGGCCCAGACCCGCCCGCCCCGGCGGGTCCAGCGGACGAACAGGACGAGCGAGACCACCCCCGCGGCCACGGCCGCGATCCCGGTCGCGGACTGGAGGAAGTGGCTGAACCCCATCAGGTACATGGTCAGGGTCGGGAGCTTGTCCTGCTCCCGCAGCTTGGCGAAGACCGGCTCGAACTTGGGGACGAAGAAGATGACCAGGATGTTCAGGACGAGGAACCCGGCCAGGGCCAGGAACACCGGGTACGCGAGGGCCCCGACCACCTTCGCCTTCATGTCCTCCTGGTGCTCGACGAACCCGGCGATCCGCTTGAGCACGTCCTCGAGGAACCCGCCCTCCTGCCCGGCCCGGACCATGCTCACGCCCAGCTCGTCGAACACCTTCGGGTGCTGGGCCATCGCCTGGGCCAGCCCGGTCCCGTCGGCGACCTTGCCCCGCACGTCCCGCAGGACGGCTTGCAGGGTCGGGTTGCTGCTCTGGCGTTCGAGGAGTTCGAGCGACCGCAGCAGCGGGACGCCGGTGTGCAGGAGGTCGGCGAGCTGGGAGTACAGGGTGGCCAGGTGCCGGCCCTTGACCCGCCGGCCGAACCCGCCGCCGGCCGCCTGGGTCTTGGCCAGGGCGATCTTGAGCGGGTAGAGGCCCTTGGCGTCCAGGGCCAACGCCGCCTCCCGCTCGGTGTTGGCGGCGATCGTCCCGACGGCCTTAGTGCCGGTCCGGGCGAACGCCTCGTAGGTGAAGTCGGGCATCGCTTCGCAAGGCAAAAGGAAGAAGGCAAAAGGCAAAACGGGGGAACCCCGCGGCCGCTGCCGGTTCTTGTTTTGCCTTTCTCCTTTTGCCTTTTTCCTTCCTAGCTGATGTCCCCCGCCGTCACCCGGCCGACCTCGTCCACGGTGGTGGTGCCGTTGAGGACCTTCCGCCAGCCGTCCTGGCGGAGGGTGATCATCCCGGACTTCAGGGCCTCCAGGCGGATCACCCCGGCATTCACCCGCTGGACGATCAGGTCCTTGATGACGTCGTTGTTGACCATCAGCTCGTGGATGCCGGTCCGGCCGCGGTACCCGCCCTGCCGGCAGGACCGGCAGCCGACCCCCTTCCAGAGCTTCCCGCCGCCGGCCGCCGCGGCCCCCATCATCTCGACCACCCCCTGCTGGATGGCGATCTCGGCCGACGGCTTCGGGGCCCCCCGGCGGAGCGGGAAGTCGAGCGGCAGGTCGTCCAGGTCGGGGGCGAACTCGGTCTTGCACTCCGGGCAGATGGTCCGGACCAGCCGCTGGGCCATGACGCCCTCGACGGTACTGGAGACGAGGAATGGCTCGACCCCCATGTCGATCATCCGGGTGAACGCGCTGGGGGCGTCGTTGGTGTGCAGGGTGCTGAAGACCATGTGCCCGGTGAGCGACGCCTGGATGGCCATCTCGGCGGTTTCGAGGTCGCGGATTTCGCCCACCAGGATCACGTCCGGGTCGTGCCGGAGGATCGACCGGAGGGCGTGGCCGAACGTCAGCCCGATCTTGGCGTGCGTCTGGATCTGGCTGATCTCGGGCTGCTGGTACTCGACCGGGTCCTCGACCGTGATGATCTTGGTCGTCTCGTCCTTGATCTCGTTCAGGGCCGAGTACAGTGTGGTCGACTTCCCCGACCCGGTCGGCCCGGTGACCAGGACGATCCCGTGCGGCCGGTCGATGAGCTGCTTGAAGGTGCCATAAATGTCCGGCAGCATCCCGCAGTTCTTCAGGTTGAACGCCATCCGGCCCTTGTCCAGGAGCCGCATGACCACGCCTTCGCCGTGGACCATCGGGATGATCGAGACGCGGACGTCGATCTCCCGCCCGGCCACCTTCATCTTGATCCGGCCGTCCTGGGGGAGCCGCTTCTCGGCGATGTTCAGCCGGGCCATGATCTTGAGCCGGCTGATGATGGCGAGCTGGAACCGGTTGATCTCGGGCGGGAGGTTCTGGTTCTGGAGGAGGCCGTCGATCCGGTAGCGGATGCGGAGGCCCTTCTCCTCGGGCTCGATGTGGATGTCGGAGGCCCGCTCGTTGGCCGCCTCCACGAGGATCTGGTTGACCAGCCGGACGACCGAGGCTTCCTGGGCCTGTTTGGCCAGTTCCGAGTCGTCGGCCTCGATGTTCTCGAGGAGCTCGACCTCGTCGTCGTCCTTCTCGGCCATGAGGGCCGAGATGGTGTCGCCGCCGACGCCGAAGTGGGCCTTGATGAGCCGGGCGATCTCCCGCGGCGGGGCCAGCACCGGCATGACGTGCAGCCCGGTCAGGGTCTGCAGTTCGTCGAGGGCGTAGGCGTCGAACGGGTCGCCGGTGGCGACGACGAGGGTGCCGTTGTGCCGGGAGACCGGCATCAGGTTCTTGCGGTGGAC
>JAIEQO010000726.1 GCA_019747655.1 Gemmataceae bacterium
GCGGGTGTTGTGGGAGCGATCTGGCCTGCCCCTCCCGCAGCAGCCGAATGGATAGCCTTGCTTACCTGCCAGTCAGTTAGCCGAGGCGGATGCCATCGGCGCGACGGCCATCAGCGGAGGTGTATTGTGGCGCGTGCGGCCTTGCTGGTCAGGTGTTTGACACCCGGCTACCGCGGCGACGGCGGACGAGATTCCGCATATGATTGCTCGAACGCGGTAGCGCATCCCATGCCTCCTGATTTGCCCGCAAAGGCGATGAGGTCGCCGGATTTCTGGTCGTAACGGCGATATCGGCAAGCTGAGTCGCGTGGGTTCACCCGGAATGATGGATCGTGCCGATAATCTGAATGCTTCGTGGAGGTTTCCGGCTGTGTTGATTAAAGGGGCGACCTGCAGTGCAAATCCGAATCGGCCCGTCTTGGTGGAATCAGAGACCCAAAAGTAGCACTGTGCCCGTATCCCCGCCGATACACCCAGTCGCGCGACGAACAAGCTCTCTGACCGGGATTCATCCGGTTCCGCCCGACACAATACGACGACAGTAGCCTATTGGAGAACCCGCTTGTCCGACCTCGACGCCCTCGCCGACCGCTATCGTCGCGACCCCGAGTCGGTTTACCACACCTGGTTCCTCCACGACGGGAACCGGCTGAAGGCGTTCCGCTCCATCCGCCGCGGGGTCGAGGAGGTGGTCCGCGCGGTCCGGGGCGGCACGTTCGGGAACGACTACAAGGGGTCGCCGCTCGAAACCGTGCTGGAGTCCGTCACCGAGCAGAAGCAGGTGTTCCAGGGGGCCGCCCACGCCTTCTACTGGAAGCCGAAACTCCGCATCCCGGACATCTACGAGAACGACGAGCACAAGCGGGCGTTCGCCGACTTCCTCGACGGCTGCCTGAGCACGGCCGACGAGGGGAGGCTCCTCGACCTGGTGTTCGCCCTCGACCGCCGCAAGATCAAGGGCCTCGGCCCGGCGGTGGCGAACGTCCTCTACTTCCTCCACCCGACCCTCTTCCCGCCGTTCAACACGGCCATCCTCCGCGGGTTCAACGCCGTCTTCGCCGACGCGAAAAAACTCGGCTCGTGGGCCGCCTACCTGGAGATGCGGGAGACCGTCCGCGGGGCGAACGCCCGCCTCGCCCCGCCCCTCTCGACCGACCTCGGCGCGTTCGCCGGTCTGCTGTTCGAGGTCGGCGTCGGCCGACTGGTGGTGAGCGATACGGCCGTCGCGGTCCTCGCCGAAGAGCGGGCGGCGGCCGACAAGGTGGCCCGCAAGCGACACCAGGAGGTCGAGGCGGACAAGAGGGAGGAGGGCGACCACCTGCGGATGCAGTACCTGCTCGCCAAGACCGGCCGGGCGCTCGGGTGCGCCGTCCACGTCGCGGCGAACGACCGCCGGCGGGTGTTCGAGGGGGTGAGCCTGTCCACCCTCGGCCTGGACGCCCTCCCCGACCTGGGCCTGCCCGCCGAAGTGGCACAGACCGTCTCCCTCATCGACGTGCTCTGGCTCGACCCGGCCGGGGGGCGGGTGGTGTGCGGGTTCGAGGTGGAGAAGAGCACGTCCATCTACTCCGGCATCCTCCGCCTGCTCGATCTCGCGTCGTCTGCCGCCGCCCGTCCAGACCAGCTCTACCTCGTCGCCCCCGACACGCGGGAGCGGGAGATTCACGCCCAACTCGCCCGCCCGTCGTTCGCCGGGGCGGACCTCCACTACATCCTCTTCTCCGACCTCAGTGACCACTGCGATGGGATGTGTCGGTTCGGCCAAGACCACCGGGCTGTGTTGAAGATTGCCCGCAGACGGCCGGCCGAGTAAATTAGCGACGGCTGGCGGCCACATACCGGTTTGTTCGCGGGCGAATAGAGGTTCGTTCCGCACGTACCCAAATTCTGGAGTGACGGACGATGACAAGGTACACCTGGCTGGTTGCACTCGCGGCCTTGGCTGGCTGGGCACTGCCGGCCACGGCTGCGGACACCGCAGTCGAGCTGAAGCGCGTTCACATGTGCTGCGGTGGTTGCGCCAAAGAAGTCGCCAAAATCCTCAGCAAGGTCGAAGGCGTCACCGGCGTCTCGACCGACCAGAAGGCGAACACGGCCAAGTTCACGGCCGCGGACGCGAAGGCGGCCCAGAAGGCGCTCGATGCCCTCGCCGCCGGGGGCTTCCACGGCGACGCCGGCGATAGCAAGGGGTTCGCCTTCAAGGACGACAGCGGGGTCAAGGCGGGCAAGGTGAAGGCGCTCACCGTGACCGGCTTCCACAACTCGTGCGGCGGGTGCGTGAAGTCGTTCCGCGAGGCGATCAAAGACGTGAAGGGTGTCGCGGGCGACAACGCCAAAGCGAAAGTCACGACCGCCGAGGTGACCGGCGACTTTGACGCGGCCGAACTGGTCAATGCGCTCAACAAGGCCGGCTTCCACGTGAAGGTCAAGGAGTAGTGTTCGGCGTCGCCCCGCCGCCCGCGAGCAACGGAATCGCTCCGACAGTGTGTGGAACCCCTCCCCGGCCCGTCGTGACCAGGGCGGGGAGTTCCTCACGCGACGCCAGGTCTCCCCCCTTGCTTCCCGGTCCGACGTGGCGTACCGTCGGCACATGTCCGCGCCACCGCCTCCCCACCGTCAGTCTGCTCTCCTCTCGTTCCGATTCCTCGGCACCGCCTTGGCCGGGTCGCTCGCAATGGCGTTGGTGGCGACCTTCGCTCCCCTACCGGCCCAGCTCGCCGTGCTGGGGGCGTTCATCAGCATCCTGGGCGGACTCTTCGTGAGTTACCTCGAACAGGAAGAATCGCGGGACCGCCGGCGGAACGAAGTCATCGAGCGGCTCGCCGTCCCCCTCGCCCTGGCCCCCGAAGAGGACTTCTACCCCCTGTACCTGGCCTATTGCCGGGCACTCACCACCCTGGCCGAGCAGACGGACCCCCTCCTCCGCGAAATCGCCGCCCTCAAACTCGCCTCGGTCAATGCTCAGATCGAATCCCTCGCGGCCGGCGCGGTCGTGTTCGCCGGGACCGAGACGTGGCGGGCGGTCTACGAGCAACTGCTCGCGGGAGGGAGTGTCCGGGAGTATCGGTCCGTCGCATGGGTGCGGAGCCCGAACTACTGGCAGGACGCCCCCGGCCGCCAGAGCATGCGGGCGAACTTCGAGGCCGTTCACCGGCGGGTGCTCATCGAGCGGATCGCGATCCTCCCCGACGCCGACTGGCCGACCGACACTGGTCTCCCGGCCGACCCGATCCTGTCGTGGCTGCAAGAACAACATGACCACGGCCTGCACCTCGTTCTGGTCCGCGAGTCCGCCCTCCGCGGCGAGCCGGACCTGCTTGCCGATTTCGGCATCTACGGCGACCGGGCGGTCGGCACCCAGGAACTCGACGAGCACTCCCGGACCGTCCGGTTCACCCTCTCCTTCGACCCCCAGGCCGTCCGGTTGGCCGACGACCGGTGGCGACGATTGTCGATCTTCGGGATTCCGTTCCAGTCCCTGTTGGCGACCCCTCCGGCCTGAGTACCATGTGTACGGCTGTATCACAGAGGGTCGGGTGCCCGAGTTACTCTACCTGGACACGGCCCGGTTGGGCCGGATGTCGCCCGGTGCCGCCGCCGCCCACCGGGATTTCGTCGCGCTGGCTGGGGACGAGGGCGGCGGGCTGTACTTCGACCGCTTCCTGGCGGACGGTTTCCGAGACTGTCCCGATTCCTTTCCGACACGGTATCCCGGACTCGCCAACTGGCGTGGGGTCGGGGGACTGAAGGCCGACCTTCGGGGACTGGCCGGGTGTGACCCCGATTCGCCCCTGCTGCTCGCCTCCCGTTCGATGGCCCTCATGCGGTTCGCGGCCCGCCTCCTCTTCCACCCGTGCCGCAACGTCCTCACCACCGACCTCGACTGGCCCCCGTATAAGGCCATTCTGGCCGCCGAAGCGGACGCGGCCGCCCGCACGCTGACCGAGGTTCCCCTCCGCGAGGGGGTGCTGTCCGGGCGGCTCACTCCGGCCGAACTCATCGACGTTGTGTGCGATCGGTTCGCCCAGGCCGGGTGCGACGGGCTTTACCTGACGGCGGTCAACAACCTGGGCGTACGTTTTCCGGTCGAACAGGTTCTGCGTCGGCTGGAAGCGACCCACACCGTCCGGATCGTGGTGGTGGACGGGGCTCAAGAGTTCTGCCACGTCCCCCGCTCTCTACGGGTTGATTCGTGCGACCTGTACCTGGCTGGGGCGCATAAGTGGTTGCGGGGCTTTCACCCCCTCGGCATGGCGTTCTACGGCCGGAGACAGTCCCGCGGGCGGGTCCGGACGGTGTTGTCCCACGGCCTCCGCTCCGGCGAGATCGACGACCCCCTCCTCCGGTTCACGGCCCGGCTCGAATCCGGCACCGGCGAGCAGGTGTCGGAGACCGTCAACCTCACCCCCCTCTTTTCCACGAACGGGGCACTCGCCGACGCCGGCAATTCGGCCGGGGCTTGGCCGACCCGAATGCGGAACCTGGAAGCCGCCGCCGCGACCCTGCTCGGGGTCGGCTGGGAACCGCGGCTGGCGGCTCGGGAATTCCGGTCGGGGATTCTGCTCGTCCGGGCCGAGCGGCCGAAGATTCAAGCCGCAGATTCGGACTCGCTCCGGGCCGCACTCCGCGAGGCCGGCGTCGCGGCGACAACCTATCCGGGCGGACTCGTCCGCCTGTCGATGCCTTCGGACTCATGGCAACCCGCGGAGTTGGATCACCTCCGCCGGGCCTTCAAGTCGCTCGCTTGAGGGGCGAGCAGTCCTCCCCGAACGGCTTCACCGGCCGCCGCTTGAGCCAGATGCACTCCTTCGGCACCAGGGGGAGGCCGGCGGCCTTCCGACGGCGGTTGACCGCCCGGAGGATGTGGAACTCCTGCTGCCGGACCAGGTAATACGGCTCGAACGGTAGCTCGTAGAACGCCTTCGCCAACGCCTCGACCCCCCGCCGTGTCGCGCGGTCCTCGAACCACGCCTTGAGTTCCCGATACCGCGGCCGGTCGATCCGCACCTGGACGTGCCCCCCTCGGAACCCGACCGCGTAGCCGGCGTGCTTGATCGACCGCCGCCGCACGTCCCGCACGTTCTCCCCCTCCGCGTCGAAGAACGGGTGTTCCCCGTGCGTAGCGAGGAGGACGAAGAACCGCCCGTGCCGCAGGTACTGCACGTTGGCCCGGCCGGCCTGCTTTCGCCTCGCCCGCGCCCACTGCGAGATGCCGATCCCGTACCGCTCGACCAACTTCTCATCGACCCGCTTCGGGTCTTTCGACGCGGGTATCTCCCCGGTGACGTAAAACAAGTAACCGCGGGACACATAGGCCACGGCCAACTGTTGGATGAACCCCTCGACCGACACCGCTTCGCACCGATACTGCATGTTTCCCCGGCGGATACTCTCGCACTCAAAGAAGGGGTGTGTTTGCGGCACACACCCCACAAGCCGTTCGTAACCCTGGCGGCGACGCCTCCTGCCCCGCCCGAGACGCTGCTCCCCGCCGACACCACGGCTCCGCCGTGCTGTATTCAGGGAGTTGCAACGTCCCAATTCGTAGGAGTAGCGGCGCACGAACCTGAACGACGCCCGAGGCAAGGCTCGGGCGTACGTCATCAATTCGTCGCCTGGGCGACCGCTCACCCAAGAGCGTTCGCCCAGACCGCCGTTCCTCCCGCCAGGGAAACCGCGAACAAGTCCGAGGACTTGCCCGCGAACGCACACCATCGGCTTCACAGCCCGTCGGCCCTTTCGTCGAAGGTTTCGTTCGGCACCACCCGGAACGAACAAACCGCCCCGCCACTGCCTTGCAGTGGGTCGGCCCGGCTCCCGCCGGCTCCTACTCAGGCCACTCTCCCACCCGACCGCATTTCGATCACCCGCGCACCACG
>JAIEQO010000168.1 GCA_019747655.1 Gemmataceae bacterium
GAACCGGGCGGCTTCCACCGGCCGGCCGACGGCCGCCGCCAGCCGCCGGCCCGGGCGGGGGTCGAGCGTGCGGGCGAACTCGGCCAGCAACTCGGGCAGCCGGCCTCGCTCTTCGCCGACCGCGAGGGCGGCCAACAGCCGGTCCGAAACGCGAACACCGGTCCGGGTCAGGCTACCTTCCAGGTCGGTGCCAGCCCGGTGGGCGGCGGCCATCGCCCGCAACGCCCGCCGGAACCGCCGGGCCGGGGTCGCGTCGGCGGCCGCATTGATGGCCAGGGAGAAGTGAACCCCGGCGGCCAGGAGCTGGCTGAGCGCCTCGGCAAAGACGACCTGGTCGACCGTCCGGACCCGGGCGAAGGGAGCGAGGAGGGCTGGGAGGGTCCAAAAATTCCGCACGTCCCACCCCGGGGATCGTGGCACGCCCGGTGAGTTGCTTGGTACTCCAGAGTAAAGCCCGGCTCGGTACACCGCAAGCGGTCGTCTTAGCCGTCCGGGGCGAGGGTGAGGTCGAAGTCGTTGGTGTGGCGGTTCCGGCCGTAGCAGCTGACCGCGTGCAAAGCGCGGTCCTTGCACCTCGCGCGGCGGTGTGTTCTACTGTCCGGGCTCCGGGCCGGGGAGGTATAGCCATGTTGGGTCGCTTCCGCCGCATTCGCGACGAGTTCGGGACGCCCGCTGCCGCCCGGACGGCGCTTCTCCTGATTGGCCTCTTGGGCATGGCGATCTTCGGGTGGGCGGCCTTTTCCAGCCCGTGGCCCGCAGTCGTAGCAGCAGTCGGGTTGCTGCTCGGTTTCGTCCTCCAGAGCCTGATCGTCCGGGGGGTCGAGTACTACTCTGCGGTCGTCCCCGTCGGGCTCGTTATTTACGGGCTCGTGCTGTTCGGCGGGGAACGGGTTGGCCTCAGCCGCGAGGCCCGGTTGCTCATCATCACTGCGACGACTGTGATCGTGTTCGGCATCCAATTCTGGTCGCTTTCGGACCCGTCAGTCGTAAATACCGTTCCGCGCAATCGGGGCTGAGCTGCCGTCTGGGCGTGCGAGCCTGAAGTTTCGGGGCATTCGGAGCTGCACCTGGCGGCCAGTTGCACCCCGGGCGGCGGTCTGTTCTACTGTGGGTCCCGCCCGGAACCCGCCCATGCCCGCTCTGCACCTGGCCACCTTCGCCTGCGATGTGACCCCGCCGCTCGGCCACCCGCTCTGCGGCGGGTGGATCGAGCCGGTCCGTGCCGTCGACGACCCGCTCAAATGCCTCGGGGTCTTACTGCTCGGGGCCGGGAAGCCGGTGGTGCTGTGCGCCGTCGACTGGTGCGGGCTGCGGAACCAGGCGTTCCGGACCTGGCGAGCGGCCCTCGCCGACGCCGCCCACACCACCCCCGAACACGTCTCGCTCCACTGCGTCCACCCGCACAACGCTCCGTTCGCCGACACCGAAGCGCAGAAATTGATCGCCGCGGCCGGGGCCCCGCCATCGCTCGATCTCCCGTTCTACAACGACTGCGTGAAGCAGTCGGCCGACGCCCTGCGGGCGAGCCTGATGAAGGCCAAGCGGTTCACCCACGTCGGCCACGGGGCCGGCACGGTCGAGCAGGTGGCGTCGAACCGCCGGGTCCTCGGGCCGGACGGGACGGTGAAGCATGTCCGCTACAGTTCGACCAAGGACCCCGCGGTCCGGGCCGAGCCCGAAGGGCTCATCGATCCGCTCCTGCGGACGCTGTCGTTCTGGGACGGCGATACCCCTTTGACCGCTCTGCACTTTTACGCCTGCCACCCGATGAGCTATTACGGCGACGGCCGGGTCACACCCGACTTCTGCGGGCTGGCCCGGCAGAAGCGGCAGGACGACGACCCGGCCGTCTTCCAGGTCTACTTCAACGGGGCCGGCGGGAACATCACCCCCGGCAAGTACAACGACGGGGCGAAGGAGAACCGGCCGGTGCTGCGGGACCGGGTGTACGCCGGGATGACGGCGGCGTGGAAGGACACGAAGCGTTCGGCCGTGGCCGGCTGGGAGTGGCGGACCGAGGGGGTGGAGCTGCCGCCGCGGCGGGAGGCCTCGTTCGGGGCCGAGGCCAGCCGGGCGCTCCTGGACGACCCGAAGGCCACCGCCGTCCGCCGGATCAACGCCGCGCTCCAACTGGCGTGGCTGAAGCGGGCCGACACGCCGATCGAGGTCAACTGCCTCGACTTCGGCCGCGTCGCCGGGCTGTTCCTGCCGGCCGAGGCGTTCGTCGAGTACCAGCTCGCGGCCCAGAAGCTGCGGCCGGGTGACGTGGTCTGCGTGGCGGCTTACGGCGACGACGGCCCCGGCTACATCCCGACCGCCCGGGCGTTCCTCGAAGGCGGCTACGAGCCGACGGTCGCCCTCGCCGGGCCGGACTCTGAAGAAATCCTGTTGCAGGCGATCCGCCGGATGCTCGTGCCGGGCAAGGGGGCCAAGAAGTGATCCGGTCCGTTGTGTTAGCCGCCGGGTTGGTGGCTGTCCTGCCCTTGCCGGCCGCCGACCTCAAGGTCCCCGGGCCGCTCTCGCCGCAAGACGAGCGGGCCACCTTCCGCGTCGCCCCCGGGTTCGCCGTCGAGTTGGTCGCGGCCGAGCCGGACGTGGTCGACCCGGTGGCCATGTGCTTCGACGAGCGGGGCCGGCTGTTCGTCGCCGAGATGCGGGGCTACCCGAACGGCGGGGTCGGGACGGGGACTGAAACCCGCGGCCGCATCCGTTGCCTGGCCGACGCCGATGGGGACGGCCGGTTCGAGACGGCCACGACGTTCGCCGAGGGCCTGCGCTTTCCGATGGGCCTCCAGCCGTACAAGGGCGGCCTCATCGTGGCCGTCGCCCCGGACCTCGTCTACCTCGAAGACGCGGACAACGACGGCAAGGCTGACAAGTCGACGGTGCTGTACACCGGCTTCAACCTGGCCAACATCCAGCAGATGGTCAACAGCCTCCAGTGGGGTCTGGACAACTGGGTGTACGGCTGCGCTGGCAACGACGGCGGGGTGATCCGTTCCGCCGAGAAGCCGTGGACGCCCGAGGTGTCGCTGCGGAACCGCGGGCTGCGGTTCCGGCCGTGGCAGCCCGGCAGCCTGGAGCCGACCAGCGGCGGCGGCCAGTACGGGCTGACGGCCGACGACTACGGCCGGTGGTTCACCGCCACCAATAGCCAGCACCTGCGGCAGATCGTCCTGTCCGACGAGTACCTGCGGCACAACCCGTACCTGCCCGTTTCGACGGTGACGGTGGACATCCCGGAGCACGGCCCGGCCGCGAAGGTGTTCCGGGTCAGCCCGTTCGAGCCGTGGCGGGTCGAGCGGACCACCCGCCGGGCCGGCAGCGCGGACGCGAAGCGGTTCCCGTCGACCGAACTCATCCCCGGCGGGTTCATCACCTCGGCGTGCAGCCCGCTGGTGTACACGGCCGACCTGTTCCCGCCGGCGTACCGTGGCAACAACTTCGTCTGCGACCCGGCCAACAACCTGATCCACCGGGAAACGCTCGAACCGAACGGCGTCCCCTTCACGGCCAAGCGGGCCGACGCCGACCGCGAATTCCTCGCTTCGACGGACAACTGGTTCCGGCCGGTCCATCTCACTGTCGGCCCGGACGGGGCCCTGTACGTCCTCGACTTCTACCGCGAGGTGATCGAGACGCCGCTGTCGTTGCCCGACGACATCAAGAAGCGGCTGAACCTGGAGAGCCGCGGCCGCGGCCGCATCTGGCGAATCGCCCCGGTAGGCTTCAAGCCCGGCAAGATGCCCGACCTGAGCCGGGCCACGGTCGGGGAGCTTGCCGACGCGCTTCTGAAGACGAGCCCGTGGTGGCGGCTGACGGCCCAGCGGCTGCTCGTCGAGCGGCAGGCGAGGGACGCAGCCCCCGCGATCCGCGAGCGGCTGGCCGGGGCCGTCGGCAAGCCCGGCCACGCCAACCTGCTGTGGGCCCTCGACGGCCTCGGGGAGCTGACGCCGACCGACCTCGGGCGGGCGTTCGCCGACCCCGAACCCGGGATGCGGGAACAGGCCCTCCGGCTGGCCGAACGGTTCTATCCCAGTTCCCCGGGCATCTGCCGCCAGGCCGCGGCGATGGCCGAGGACCGGTCCGCCCGGGTCCGCTTCCAGCTCGCCCTGAGCGCCGGCAAGTTTCCGGCCGAATTCCGTACGGACCTCCTGTCAACACTCCTCGCCCGCGAGGCCGACCGGTGGGTGCAGACGGCCGCGCTGGTGTCAGCCGGGGACGTGGCCGCTACGCTGGTCGACCGACTCCACCGAGCCGCGGACCCGTCCGTCGTGTCGCGGCTCGCCGCGATGGTCGGGGCGAAGGGGGACGATGCCGAGGTGACGCGGGTGCTGGCCCGGGTGGCGGCCGGCGGGGACGCCACGCTGCTGTCCGGACTCGGGGAGGGGATGCGGGACACGCGGCGGCCGCTGGCGGCGTGGCTGGCCGACCCGCCGGCCGGGGCGAAACCGGTCGTCGCCAAGTTCCGCGGCCGGTTCGAGGCCGCGGCCCGAACCGTGCGGGACGACGCCAAGCCGACCGCCGAGCGGGTCGCCGCCGCCGAATTGCTCGCCCTCGTGCCGTTCGAGCTGGCAGGGCCGGCCCTGGCCGACGCCCTCACCCCGTCCACCCCCGGCGACGTGCAGACCGCCGCGATCAAGGCGCTGGCGACCCACGCCGACGCCCAAGTCGGCCCGCTGCTCCTCAAGCCCTGGAGCGGGTACGGCCCCGGTCTCCGGGGTGTGGTCCTCGACGCCCTCGCGGCCCGGCCTGAGCGGACACTTGCACTTCTGGACGCGGTCGCGTCGAAGTCGGTCACGGCCGGCGAGCTGCCGCTGGCTCTGGTGCAGCAGCTCAAGGCCCACCCGGCCGAGGCGGTCCGGACGAGGGCGGCCGCGGTACTCACGGCGGCCGTTGACGCCGACCGGGCGAAGGTCGTGGCCGAGTACCGCAAGGCCGTTGATTTGAAGGCAGACCCGATCCGCGGCAAGGACCTGTTCAAGACGCACTGCGCCGCCTGCCACAAGCTCGACGGGGTGGGCCATGATGTCGGCCCGAACCTGCTGGCCGCCCTGCCGAACAAGTCGGCCGACGATCTGCTGGTGGCCCTGTTCGACCCGAACCGGGAGGTCGACCCGCGGTACGTCAGCTACCAGGCGGCGACCGCCGACGGCCGCGTACTGACGGGCGTGATCGTGGCCGAGACGCCGGCCGGGGTGACGATCCGCCGGGCCGACGGGGCCGAGGACACGGTCCGCCGGGCCGACCTCGAAAACCTCCGCTCGACCCGCCTGTCGCTCATGCCGGAGGGGCTGGAGAAGCAGCTCGCCCCGCAGGACGTGGCCGACCTGTTCGGCTACCTGCGGGCCGCCGGGAAGTAATCAGCCACCTTTCGGACGTGCCTTCCCGGGTCGGGTGTGCGATAATGGCCGGACTGCCGGCCGCCACCCCGCGCATCGACTCGACCCATGCTGCTCGCCGCCTCGCTCGTCTCGGCCGCCCTCTTCGCGCCCGCCGCCGGGCCGGTCGACTTCGCCCGCGACGTGCGGCCGATCCTGTCGAACGCCTGCTTCAAGTGCCACGGCCCGGCCACCCAGAAGGCCAAGCTCCGGCTCGACACCCGCGGCGGGGCGACGAAGTCCGGGGTGATCGTTCCCGGCAAGCCGGACGACAGCCCGCTCGTCACCCGCGTCTGCGACCCGGACGACGAAGCCCGCATGCCCCCGGCCGACGCCGGCGAGCGCCTCACGGCTGGGCAGGTCGCCATGCTACGGGCCTGGATCGAGCAAGGAGCCGAGTACCCGCCGCATTGGGCTTTTGCCCCGCTAGGTTCTGTCTGCTGAATCGGCGGGGGGCGGCCGTGCCTCTGATCTTGCATGCACCGCCGCGACCTCTCCGACG
>JAIEQO010001093.1 GCA_019747655.1 Gemmataceae bacterium
GCCGCCAGCCCGACCCGCCGGGCCACCCCGAACAGCCACCCGCCGACCGACGCCGACCGGGCCGCGGCGGCCGGGTTCCGGGCCAGCACAAGGAACGTCGCCTGGAAGGCGTCTTCGGCGAGGTGGGCGTCGCCGAGGGATCGCCGGCAGACCCCCAGCACCATCCGCCCGTGCCGCCGGACCAGGGCGGCGAACGCCTCCCCGTCCCGGCCGTCGGCGAACCGGCCGAGCAGGGCCCGGTCGTCGGCCGGCGGGTCGGACAGCCGGGCGGGTAAACGCAGGCGGGCGGACATGGTCCGGGTGCCTCGGGTCGGTCACAGGCCGGGAGGCCTGTGCCACAGCCCACACCCGTATCATGTCCGCCCGCCGCGGGAACTGCTCAGAAATCTTTTACCGCCGGAACATGCGGAACCCGCCGGTCCGGCCGCCGTACATCCCGGACCGGCCGGAGGAGTACCCGCGGTACCCGTAGTCCTGGCTGCGGTACACCGGCGTGCCGTAGTACCCGCCGTCGACCATCATCCCGCCGACCGGCATGACGTACCCGCGGTCGCCGGCGTACCCGGCCGCCGGGACGACGTATCCGGTCCCCGGGGTCACGTAGTACCCGCCGGTGGTCAGCGGCACCCCGCCGGCCGGCGTGACCGTCCCGGCCGCCGGGATGACCGCCCCGCTCGCCGTCGACCCTTCGGTCGTGGTCGTGGTCCCGCCGGTGGTCGTCACCGTCCCGCCGGCCGAGTAGCTCCCCGGCATGGCCATCGGCACCCCGGCCGCGTACCCGCCCTGGGTGAACCCGCCGTAGGCCATGCCACCGCCGCACGGGTCGCACTGCATCGCGTACCCGCCGTGGCAGCCGCCGCCATACCCGTGGCCGTACCCGCCGCCGTAACAGCCGCCGGAGTACATCGCTCCGCCGTGGTACCCGCCGCCGTAGCACCCGCCCCCACCCCCGCCGTCGCCGTTGCAGCCGCCGCCCCGCTTCTTCCGGCCGAACGCCTGGGCGTCGGAGGAGGTGAGGGCCACCCCGGCGAACGCCAGGGCCGCCGCCAGGACCGTCTTCTTGCTGAGCATGCTGACCTTCCGTGTTGCGAGTCGTGCCCGGTGTCCGAAGAAGTCGCGGTCGGTGCGGCCCGACCCCGGGCGCCTACCAGGCGGGAGAGGCGGCCCGGTCGCACCCCCCGCCTTCTGCAACCCCCGTGCCTTGCCCAACCCCGCAACCCGGCCCGGCGGCGGATTGGATCGGTTGTCGGGGTAGTCCTGACGGGCCCCGGGGAAATGGGGCGAAGCGGCCGTTTTCCACCGCCCGTTGGCATGCGATTCTGCCCCCGGTCGCCGCTCGGTTGAGCATCCGAATGCGCAATACGCGGGGCCCGGATCACTTCAGCCAGCCGAGGCCGAGGGCGGTGAACAGGACCGCCCCGAGGAGGAGCCGGTAGATGATGAACACGGCCGTCGAGTATCGCTTGAGGAAGTGCAACAGCCAAGCGATGGCCAGGTAGCCGACGACCGCCGACACCGCCGTCCCGACGACCAGCGCGGTGACATCGTCGCCCGACGCGAACAGGCTCGGCGGCTCGCCCGGCTCCGGGTGGCGGAGCTTCTTGCCCTCGTCGTACAGGTCCTTCAGCCCGGCCCCGAGGATGACCGGGACGGACAGGAGGAACGAGAACCGGGCAGCGGCCGCCCGGTTCAGCCCGTCGAACAGCCCGCCGGTGATCGTCGTCCCGGACCGCGACCCGCCCGGCATCAGAGCGCACGCCTGCCACAGCCCGATCCAGACGGCGTCGGCCCAGCCGAGGTCGGCCACCTCCCGCGGCGGCCGGGCCCGCTCCCGCCGCCGGGCCCACCACTCGGCCGCCGCCAGCAAGAGGGCGAACGCCGTCGCCACCACCGCCACGGCGGTGACGTTGAAGAACGTCTCCTTGAGCTGCTTCTCGAAGGCGAAGCCGACGGCCACCGCCGGGACGGTGCCGGCGGCGATCAGCCAGCCGAGCCGGCCGTCCGGGGTGGCCCCGACGCGGCCGGCCCGGAGGTCGGTCAGCAGGCCGAGCGCGATCCGCCCGAGGTCGGCCCGGAAGTACCCGAGTACGGCCGCCAGGGTGCCGAGCTGGACGACGACGGTGAAGGCGTCTTCCGGGTGTGGGTGGCCCAGTAGGGTGCGGGCGACGAGTAGGTGGGCGGTGCTGCTGATCGGCAGGAACTCGGTCAGCCCCTGGATGACCCCGAGCAGGGCCGCTTCCCAAATCGCCATGCCGGAGACGCCCGTAGGAAAGATCTCGGAATTCTCACACCGGTCCGGGTACGAGCCGGTATGATGTCGCCGTGAACCGTAACACGCGACCCCGATCCCGACTGTTCGGCCCCTTCGTTCTAGCGGTCGTGGCCCTGCTGCCCACGCCGGCGGCCGCCCACGACCTCAAGGCCGACATTCCCCAACCGGACGCCGACCCGGTCCGGGTGGTCGCGAGCTTCGACGACGACACCCCGGCCGACGGGGCCCGGGTGACGGTGACGGACGCGGCCGGGCAGGTCGTCGCCTCCGGGACGACCGACGACCGGGGCGTGTGGTCGTTCCCCCGGCCGGGCCCGGGCGAGTACACGATCGTGGTCGAGGGGGCCGGCCACCGGGACGCGATCAGGCTGAAGATCGGCGAGCCGGGCGTGCTGGCCGAGGTCACGTCGCGGTTGCGGCTGGACCGGTGGCTCGGGCTGGCCATCGGGCTGGCCGGGCTGCTCGGCCTGACCGCCTTGTACGTCCTGCTCCGCCGCCGGCCGCCCGCCGGCCCGGGGTCGTAGGTCCGTTCCGACTGGTGGCACGTCACGTCCGGTGAACCCGGGCGGCGGGTGCTCACGCGCCCGCCGGCCGACAACGAGGAGGTCCCGTCATGCTGCGTCGCGGCTTCACGCTGATCGAGCTGGCCCCCCGGGACCGCGGGCGTCCCGCACGCACCCGGGCGACGAGCGGGCGGGACGCCCGCGGTCCCAGGATGACGTTCACGCTGATCGAGCTGCTGGTGGTGATCGCCATCATCGCGGTGCTCGTCGGCCTGCTCCTGCCGGCCGTCCAAAAGGTCCGGGAGGCGGCCAGCCGGATGAAGTGCCAGAACAACCTCCACCAGATCGGGCTGGTCCTGCACAACCGGGAGGGGGCCCTCGGCACCTTCCCGGCCGCCTACCTGGTCCAGCAGTGGCCGGGCGAAGGGGGGACGGTCCCGGCCGGGCACTTCCGGTGGTCGGCCCTGGCCCAGCTCACCCCGTACCTCGAACAGACCAACGTGTACAACGCCCTGGATATGACCTACCCGCTCTTCGGCGGGCCGATGAGCAGCCCGCCGTACAGCATCTTCCCGGTCAACCGGGCGGCGGTCGCGGTCGTGGTGCCCGCCTTCCTCTGCCCGTCGGACCCGGTCCGGGTGGTCGTCCCGGACCGCGGGCCGTCGAACTACGTGGCCAGCGGCGGCGGCCGGGCGGACGGGAACGCCGACGAGGCCGACGGGCTGTTCTTCCTGAACTCGAAGGTCCGGGTGGTGGACGTGCTGGACGGGACGAGCAACACGGTGGCGTTCAGCGAGAGCCCGCTCGGGCCGGGCGGCCCGAACCAGGCGGGCACGACCGGGGACGTGCGGCTGTACTACAAGGCCCTGGGGACGGCCGACACCCTGAGCGAGGGGGCCTGTTCCGGGAAGGGCGGACTGAAGACGACCCGGAACTCGGCCTGGGCCGACGGGGCGTACCCGACCGGGCTGTTCAACCACGTCCTGCCGCCGAACAGCCCGACGATGGACTGCATCCGGCACTCGAACCCGGGGTGGAAGGCGGCCCGGAGCCGGCACACCGGCGGGGTGAACGTCCTGCTGGGCGACGGGAGCGTCCGGTTCGTCCGGGACTCGGTCCCGGCCGAGACGTGGCAGGCGGTCGGCACCCGGGCCGGCGGCGAGGTGGCGGGGGACTGGTAAGTTACGAGACCCCACCCCCTAACCCCCGGAGGGAGAGGGGGGACCAGAGAAGGCACTTGCGTGGTCCCCCCTCTCCCTGTAAGGGAGGGGGTTAGGGGGTGGGGTCATCCGGCGTCCGGTCAGTTGTTCCGGGTCGCCATGAAGATGCGGAGGACGTAGTAGAACATCAGGGCGACCGACGCGAACAGGGCCAGGCTGGCGGCCACGTGCTCGTTCACCCCGTACCGGTGGATGACGTTCGACGTGTCGTAGATGATGAACCCGGCGGCCAGGGCCACCATCGCCACGCTGAACCACAGCCCGAGGTTGAGGCCGCCGAAGAACACCGCCGCGACCACCAGCCCGAGGGCCAGGAACGACCCGACCCAGAGGACCGGCCCGAGGAACGAGAAGTCCTTGCCGGACGTGACGACGGCGGCCGTCAGCCCGCCGAACACGGCCAGCGTCACCACCCCGGCCTGGAGCGGGACGGTCGGCCCGTACTTGATCTGGGCGATCGTCAGGATCGGCAGGAAGATCAGCGTCTCCAGCAGCACGTACAGGGCCAGCCCGGCGTACTGGAGGCCGACCGGCTGGCCGGACCGGGCCATGTACTGGGCCGCGTACCCGCCCCCGATGAACACCACCATCAGGGCCAGCCACGCCCCCCGCTGGGCGAACATCGTCTGGACGATGTCGACCGCCGCCCCGGACCCGATCAGCACGGCCTCCAGGGCCACGAACGCCAACACCGCCCCGGTCAGGTGCAGGTACGTCCGCTTGATGAACGTCGCCCGGGCGCTGGCCGGGGCCTGGGCCACCGTCTCCCGGTAGTACTCATCCATCGCGTAGCTCATGCCGCTCTCCCGGTGTGTCGTGAGGCGCACGGGGCGTCAACCCCCGGAACCACCCACACTCTATTCTACCCCGCCGGGCCGGACAAGTTGGGACTGGCCGGCGGGCGGGGTTGTGCCGCCCCGAAGGGGCGTCCGGGAATAGCCCGGGGTGCCAACCCCGGGTGGGGGACGGAACACAAATCCGGAGCCCCGTAGGGGCGACCCGTCCGAACGCGGGTCGCCCCTACGGGGCTCCGGGTGATTGGGAACCTCTGACCCGGGGCTCACGCCCCGGGCTACTGTCGGACGCCCCTCCGGGGCTACGGAACCAGACCCGGGCGGCGGACCCGGGCGGGGCGTGCCCGCCCCGGTCTTCATTCCGCACTCCGAACTCCGCATTCCGCACTTCCCGTGTCACTCCCCGAACGCCGCGTCCCCGAGGCCGACGTTCGCCTTCAGGTCGGTATAGCTGTGGGCCTCCAGCAATTCGCCGACCGCCTGCCCGGACTTCGGCGTGTCATACGCCTCGAACCGGACCGGCAGCTTGGTCTGGTTGTCGACGTACACCAGGACCCGGTGGGCGTACCGGTGGGCGTGCGGCCGGCGGCAGAACACCTCGTACCGGGTCGTCGCCTTGCCGGCGAAGGTGAACTCCGAGGTGAACACCTCGACCGGGTTCCCCAGGGTCCGCTCCCGGGCGGCGATCCCGGCCAGCCGGTCGATCACCGGCCCGACCCCGATGTCCGGCAAGGGGTGCCGGCCGCCGAGCGGCTTCGGGTCGTCGGCCGCGGCCGACGTGAACCCGGCCGCCCCCTTCGCCCGGACCTTCGCCTTCCCGGTCCGGCTGCCGGCCACGTACACCCCCTCGACCCCGGCCGCCGCCTCCGGCCGGGCGAACCGGACCCGGACGCTGTACGGGCTGACCCGGACCTTCAGCTCGGCCACCTGCTCGGCCCCGAGCACCCCGCCGACCCGCTCCTGGCGGGTGAAGGTGGCGGTGTAGTCGCGGAGTTTGCCGTAGGCCGCCTTGGCGTCGGCCAGCATCGCCCCGAGCGGGTCGGCCGCCCGGGCCGGGTCGGCCGGCGGGTCGGCGGCCGCCGCCACCCCGGCCG
>JAIEQO010000874.1 GCA_019747655.1 Gemmataceae bacterium
GTTCGCCGAGCCGGCGGGCCAGCCGGCCGTCGGGGTCGTGCGACCAGCCGGCCGCGGCCGCCGCCCGGGCGGCGTGGCCGGGGAGGGTATCGAAGGTCCGGGAGGCGGCCAGGAGGGGCAGGTCGTCCGGGCCGACGACCGCCGCCCGGCCGGTGAGCGGGCAGAGCACGGCGAGACGGCCGTCCGCCCCCGCCGGGACGGGCGGGACGGCGAACGCCCGGTACCGGGCCGGCCCGGGCGCGTCGGTAGCAGGGTACGCGGAGGGGCCGGACATCCCCGACATGGGGTACACCTGTGGGTGTTCGGGCCTACGCCGGCCCGGACCCGGTGACTTCCAGGAAGTACGAAGTGTTGCCCTTCTTGATCTCCCAGTCGTCGATCCCGTTCCGCGGGTTCATCCACGCCGACCAGCCGGCCGCCGGCAGCCTCGTGGCGAAGTCGTTGACGAACGTGGTCGCCGTCAGGAAGTGCAACTTGGTCCCCCGGGCCGGCCGGTACTTCGGCTTCCCCTGCATCGGCCCCGGCGCGGTCTCCAGCGGCATGTCGATGGACAGCGTGCCGGCGAGCGTCGCCCTACCGGCGTCAACTTTGTCGATCCCGCCCGTGTCGGTGACTTGGATGGACATCACGGCGTTCGCCGACCTCATCAGCAGGTCTTGCGTGATGGTGATGGTCCCGATCCTGTCGGCCCCGGGGCCGCTCCCGGGGGAGAGGGTGACGGCCTCGTTGGCACTCGACCCCATCCACAGGTTGCCGTCGATCGTCCCGGTCCCGACGACGGCCCCGGACCACGCGATGTACCGCATGGCCCCCGCTTCATCGAGATAGATCGTCCCGCTCCGCAGTTCCGTCGTGCCGCTATTCTGATCGGCCCTGCCCTTGAACCTCGGGCCCGCCCCGGGTTCGACCACGAACAGCGCGTTGTTGGTGAACGCCCGGTCGAACACCGGGGACGACGTGATCGACAAGCTGTTCGAGTTGATCAGGCCGTTGGCGGGTTCCGCCTGCGCCCCGCCCAAACGGCCCGAGGAGTGGATGCGCAGGACGCCGTTGTTCTTGACCAGCGCCGACCCGGTCATCTCGATGTCGCCCGCCTGCCAGGTCAACTCGCCGCGGGGGCCGACGAGTAGCTGGGCCCCGTTCAGGAGCTTGACCGTGCTGTTGATGGTCGCCGTGGCGGTGGCCGGGGCGGTGGCGTCGATGGACAGGCTCGCCCGGTCGAACTCGCTGGCCTTGAGCGTGCTCCCCGTGCCCCTGATCACGAGCGTGCCGCCCGCCCCAGTATCGGTCGTGCCGCGGGAGAAGCGGACACCGTCGGCCGTCAGCGAATCGACCGTAATGCTCGTGCCGGTGTATATCCGGATCTTCCCGGTGTACCCTGGCGTGGCCGTCAGGCTCGTCAGCGTTGGAGCTTCGTTGACGACCGCCACATCCTTGGTGGCCGCGTTCCCGCCCCCGAGTCCGTCCAGGATCACCGCATCGCCGACCCCGGGTACCCACATCGGGTTCCAGTTCCCGGTGTCGCCCCAAAGGGATGTCATTCCACCCCCCGTCCAGCGGATCGTCGCCGGGACCTCCCGCCATTCGAGCAGCTCGAACCGGAGCGTGACGCGAGGGGCGGTCGCACGGCGGGTCGCCCGCGGAGTCGAACGTCCCCTGAACAGCCGGCTGATCATGATGCTTCTCCAGAGATTCGGAGCGAAACTTCACGTGAGCGAGAGCGGTTTAACGAGGCCGCGAACCTGGCTCGGGTTCCCCCGGCCGCCCGGCCCGTGGCGCGTGTCCGAACCCCACGCGGACGAGGGGAAGGGCAAGGGCCGGGGTGGACGGGCCGCGGCGCACCGGGATCTCCCAGGTGACGCCGCCCCGCCGGTCGGCGACCCCCACCCGCCCACGGGAGCCGTCCGCCGCGATGACCTCGCCGCGGCCGGTGTCGACGGACTGGTGCCGGACCGTCGCGGCGGCCGACGGGTCCTGGAACACGACCGTACCGCTTCCGGGCTCGATCCCCACCAGATTGTCGTCCGGGGAGAGGAAGTCACGGAGCCGATACCACAACACGCCCCACCGCTCGCCGACTACCGTGTCGCGCGTCGGCCGGGCGGGATCGTCCGGTCGCTTGGTGATAGCCGGTACGGACGCCCACTGATCCGCCTCGGAGCGCCCGTCCGGCACGAAGGCGAATCGGTTCGTCCCGGCGATCAGCGTCTGCCCCCCGGCCCACCGGCAGACCGCCAACTCGTCGTATCCGCTTACGGCCAAGGAACGACCTGCGGTCAGTTCGGCCGTACCCGGCGTCGAAATCGCGTACGCCGGGGCCGGGTCCCACTGCGACCGCTTGGGCAGGTCCGGCTCCGGCCGAGTCAGTCCGAAGGCCCGGCCGGTGTGTGACAGGCCGTGAACGGAAAGCCTTGCGGCGGGCGAGCACGCCGTCCACCGCTCGCGGCCGTCGCACCCGACCAGAACGGTCGGCCGTGGTGTGCTACCGGACTCGACGCGGTCGCGGAGGAGCAGCAGGGTCGGCCGCCGCGCTTGGCCAGCCACGGCCGCCCAGTCCAAGCCATCACGGGCCCGGCCCCACCACACCGCCCACGCCTGCCGGACGGCCGCACCCGCCTCCCCGTCTGCCACCAGCACCTGGGGGGCGTCCTTACCCGCCAGCCAGATCAGCAACTCCTCGGCTTCCCAGGCAAGGGTGAGCGGCCGGGCCTCCAACAGCGCGATCAGGGTCGGCACGCCGCACATGTCGCCGGCGCCGAGTAGGCCCTGGGCGGCCCGCAGTCGGACGGCGGCAGCGGGATCGTTGAACATTCCGGCCGCTTCTCGCCGCTGGGCCTCGGTCCCCCGGCGGCCGAGCAGGAAGGCGGCCAATGCCCGCCGGCCCGGGTCGGGGTCGGTCTCGGCGGCGAGGCACACAGGCGGGATCGCCCCGGCCTTGACGGTGGCCGCGTCGATCGCCTCCCAGGCGGCGGCTAACAGCTCGTCGTCCTCGGCCAGGAAAGGTAGCGCCTTCAGTAGGACAGGGATCGCACCGTCGGGGTTGCGGCGGGCGACTGCACGGACAGCAGCGCGGTACGCAGCCGCGTTCTTGGGGGACCAGTCGGCCTCGACCCGGCGGAGAACCGCGTCGATCCGCCGGGCCTGCTCGGGGCTGGCCTCGGACCGGGCCGCCCGCACCGCCGGGACGATCGCCGGCCCGCCACGGGCTAGCGCGGCTTGAGCCTCCTCCCGATCCTGAAAGTCCGGGGCGCCGAGTTGGCGAACCAACTCGCCCACCCGGGCGTCCGACGGCGGCCCGGGGGTGTGCGAGGCGACGTAGGCCAACAGGTCGGCGTCGCCCGGCTTGAGCCCGAGCGCGTCGAGGACCGCGGCCTCAAGCCGGGCTTCCGGTGCCAGGACGGCGACGAGTACGAGCGGAACCTGCATCATGCGGGACGACGCCTCCGTGCCGCCGGGTGAATCAGTTCCAAGAAATCAGGACAAACGTACCGATGAGCGATTTGTCTCGACGCTCTCCGGCCTTATTCGCTTTGCCCCCGCACGTTAGACCGGCCGGCCGGTGTGGGCAACCCGAGTTTCCGGATTTCGCGGAGTTTTCTGGCCGGGGTGTGGCCAGCACGGCCGGCGGTGGGAGTTCGACGCGGCCGGGCTGCAGAGCCGGTGGGCGGCGGTCGGGGCCATCCGGGCCGGCTCCTCGACCACCACGTCGAGGCCCATCCCGTGGATGAACTGCATGACGTAGTACGGGGTGCCGTCGTGCTCGCCGTACCCGTGGACCGGGACGATGTTGGTGTGGTGGAGCTTGGCGGCGGCCCTGGCCTCCCGCTCGAACCGCCGCCGCTGCTTGGCGTCCCGCAGCAGCCGCTGGGTCAGCACCTTCAGGGCGACCCGCCGGCCGAGGCTGACCTGCTCGGCCTCGTAGACGACGCCCATCCCGCCGTGGCCGACCTCCCGGAGGATGTGGAAGTCGCCCATCTGGGCGACCGGGGGCGGGGGCGGCGGGGCCGGGAGGTCGTCGGCCCGGGCGTCCTTCGCCCCCTCGACCTGGGCGACCGCCGGGAGCACGTCCCGGAGGTCGTCGGCCAGGGCCGGGTACTTCTCGCAATACTCGTGGACGCTCGGCCGCTCCCCCCGGCGGAACCGGTCGTTGAACTCCTCGACCAGCCGGTCGAGCAGGTCGTAGTCGCGGGACGAGTCCTGGCCGGGCATCGCCGAACCCTCCACGTCGGAGCCGCAGACCCCGCCCCCTAACCCCCTCCCCCGGGGGGTGGGGTCCTCTGTCGTCTTCCCCCCTCTCCGCTGCGGGGAGGGGGTTAGGGGGAGGGGTCTCTTTTCCTCACCCCCCCAGCGCGTCCTTCAGCCGCTTGATCGCCCGGACGTACCGCTTGGCGGCGGCCGCCTCCTCGATGCCCAGCGCCTGGGCGGCCTCGGCCCGGGACAGCTCCTCGAAGTTCCGCAGGGCGATGATCTCCCGGTCGATCGGGTCGAGGGCGTTGACCGCCTCCTGGACCCGGAGCATCTGCTCGGCCCGGACGGCCGCCTCGGTCGGGGAGGTGTGCTTGCCCAGCAACTGTGCCGCCAGGGCGGCGCTGGACGCGGCCGGGAGCGGGGCCCGGTACAGCGACACCTCCAGGGCGGCGTCCCGCATCTGGGTGCCCAGGTGGGTCCGGTGGACCTTGGCCAGCCGCTCCCCGACCACCAGCCGCAGCCACAGGAAGGCCGGCAGCCGCGGGTCGGCCAGGTAGTCCGGGAGCTTGCCGGCGGCGTCGGCGAACCCGTCCTGGAGGACGTCCGACGGGTCGACCCGGCCGCGGACCCGGCGGTCCAGGCGGAGGTCGACCATCCGCCGCAGCCGGTCCCGGTGGCGGGCGAACAGGTCGCCCAGGGCGGCCGGGTCGCCGGCCCGGGCCCGCCCGACCAGTTGGTGTGTGCCCGACGACCCGTCCGCCATCACCGCGGTCCCCATACACCCATAACCTCCGGCCGCCGGCCGACCCGGGACCGTCGGCCGGGCATTTTCCCCAACCTACCCCCGGTCCGTGCCGGGTGCAACGGCCTGGCCCGGCCGGGCCGCCTTGTCGTCCGCCCGCCGGCCGCGAGAATGGCGGGTGAGCCGGACCCGCCGAGGACGACCCCCCGTGAAGAGCCAGGGCGAGCTGGAGGCCGAGATCAGCCAGGCGATCGTCCGGTTCGAGAAGGAGTACATGGGCCGCGGGCCGCTCGAAACCCGCACCTTCCTGGTGGACGACCTGGTCGTCGTCCGGCTCCGGAACGTCCTGACCCCGGCCGAGCACAAGCTGGCCGCCTCCCCCGACCCGGCCCGCGGCCGGGACCTGATCAAGCAGCTCCGGCAACAGCTCATCGAGACCGGGGCCCCGATCCTGTACGAGGCCGTCCGGGGCGTCCTCGGGGTCGCCGTGCGGAGCATGCACACCGACATCAGCACCCGGACCGGGGAGCGGGTGATCGTGTTCACCCTGGAGGGGCGGCCGGGGGAAAAATCCGGCCCGGCCGGTTGACTCCGGGCGTCCGACCGGGTATGAATCCTGCGGCGGATCGGACGGCGCGGATGGCGGGGCGACCCGCCGGCCGGGCCGGCAGGTCCGACGAAACACGCTGAACGCCGCCCCGGTGGGACCCGCCGGGGCGGACAGAGGCCGGAGAGCGATCATCCCACCGTGGGGTATCGCTCTCCGGCCTTTTTTCGTTTCCCGCCACCCGGAGGCCGACCCGTGCCCGTCGCCGCGCCGCCCAAAGCCGCCCCCGCCCCGCCGGCCGTCACCCGGACCCCGTTCGCGGACGACCCGGTCACGGTCGGGTACGCCCGCTACCGGACCCGGGCCGAGCTGGCCGCCCACCTGCTCGCCCTCGGCCGGTTCGGGGCCGGCCGGCTG
>JAIEQO010001021.1 GCA_019747655.1 Gemmataceae bacterium
CGGCGAGCGTCCGCCCCTTGATCAGTTTCATCGCCAGGAACGGCCGCCCGCCGGGCAGGGTGCCGGCCTGGTAGGCGGCCGGGATGCCCGGGTGCTGGAGCTGTCCCGTAATGCGGGCCTCGTCGGCGAACCGCCGGGCCGCGACCCCGTCCGCCGGGTACTTGTCCCGGAGCAGCTTGACGGCCACGTCCCGGCCGAACGTTAGGTCCCGGGCCCGGTAGACGGCCCCCATCCCGCCCCGCCCGACCTCCTCCAGCAGCTCGTACCCCGGAACCACCGGCAGCCCGGCCGGCCGGTGGGCCACGGTGTCGCCCGGGACGGCGGTGCCCGCGCCCGTCAGGTCGCCGGTGCGGCCGGCGGCCGACGGGTCGGCGGTGGGGTGGCCGAGCGGCGACGGGTCGCGGGTCGGGAGGTCGGGCATCGGACGGCCCTCGGGCGGATGCGATGATCCTACCCGGGTCCGGACGTGCCCACCAGACCCGGGGTCAACGGCCGGCCCGCCGGTCGGAAAAAAGTCGCTCGGCTCGCTTGACCTCGACCCAAGAGGAGTGTAGTGTTCATTTGGATCAATCTGTTCAGCCGATCAGATTCGGCCGGCGGGACCAAACCTCTCGACCGTGACCGTATACGGCAACGGACGGGGTGATCGTAAGCGGAAGTTGCAGAAGAGGTTGTGGCCTGCTCCGTGACCGCCTCCCGGCCCAATCTGACTCCCTCCGAACGCCATAACCCGTTACCGATCATGGCGTTCGGTCGGGGGCGGTCGCCCGAGAAAAACCGAAGGGGGGGAGGGGGTGGCACACTACCGCAGGTAGCGGTTAACGACGTTCTCGATCAACTCCTGCCGGCCGGAGACGTTACGCTCGGCCTCGCCCTTCTTGAGCATGTAGGCTTCGAGGCTGGACAGGTCGTGCTTGCCGGCCTCGATCTCGGCCCCGACGCCGGTGTCCCACGAGGCGTACCGGGCCTTCACGATCTCGGCCAGCACCCCGTCCTTGCGGACGGCCGCGGCGATCTTGAGCCCCTGGGCGAAGGCGTCCATCGCCCCGACGTGGGCGTGGAACAGGTCGACCGGCTCGAAGCTCTCCCGCCGCACCTTGGCGTCGAAGTTCAGCCCGCCGGGGGCCAGCCCGCCCTGGTTCAGGACGACTAGCATGGTGTGGGCGGTGGTGTACAGGTCCGTGGGGAACTGGTCGGTGTCCCAGCCGAGGAGCGGGTCGCCGCGGTTGGCGTCGATCGACCCGAGCATCCCGTGGGCGCTGGCGTACTCCAGCTCGTGGCCCATCGTGTGCTTGGCCAGGGTGGCGTGGTTGGTCTCGACGTTGAACTTGAACTCCTTTTCGAGGCCGTTGGCCCGCAGGAACGCCAGCGAGTTGGCGCAGTCGAAGTCGTACTGGTGGCTGGTCGGCTCGTGCGGCTTGGGCTCGATCAGGAAGGTGCCGGTGAAGCCGATCTTCCTCTTGTGGGCGACGGCCATGTGGAAGAACTTGGCCAGGTGGTCCAGCTCCCGCTTCAGGTTCGTGTTCCAGATG
The DNA here is from genome assembly GCA_019747655.1 of Gemmataceae bacterium. GTDB lineage: Bacteria > Planctomycetota > Planctomycetia > Gemmatales > Gemmataceae > Urbifossiella. The sequence goes on from JAIEQO010001021.1 coordinate 1,533, forward strand.
GTGGTGTAGCCCTCCCGGCCGCCCCAGAAGACGTAGTTCTCGCCGCCGAGTTCCTTGGTCACTTCCAGGGCTTTCTTGAGCTGGGCGGCGGCGTAGGCGAAGACGTCGGCATTCGGGCTGGTGCTGGCCCCGTGGACGAACCGGGGGTTCGAGAACAGGTTGGCCGTGCCCCACAGGAGCTTGATGCCGGTCCGCTTCTGCCCGTCGGCCAGCCGCCTCACCACGGTGTCGAGGTTCTTGTTGGTCTCCGTCAGGTTCTTCCCTTCCGGGGCCACGTCCCGGTCGTGGAAGCAGTAGAACGGGACGCCGAGCTTCTCCATGAACTCGAACGCCACGTCGACCCGCTTGACGGCCATCTCGACGGAGTCGGTGCCGTCCTCCCACGGCCGGACGGCGCAGCCGGGGCCGAACGGGTCGCCGCCCGTCCCGCGGAAGGTGTGCCAGTAGGCCACCGCGAACCGCAGGTGGTCCTTCATCGGCTTCCCTTCGACCTTCTCGTCCGGGTTGTACACGCGGAAGGCGAGTGGGTCCTTGCTGTCGGGGCCGGCGTACTTGATCGGCTGGATGTCGGGGAAGAAGGCCATGACGGGCCTCGCGGGAGGGGGCGGGGTGGTGATGTGAGGGTAGCGGGTCGGCCGGCCGGCGGTCAGCCCTTCGCCAGGAGGCGGAGGAGTTCCCGCACGAACGCCGGCAGGTCGTCCGGCTTGCGGCTGGTGATGATGTGGCCGTCGACCACGACCTCCCGGTCCACGAACGTGGCCCCGGCGTTGACCATGTCGTCCTTGATCGAGTGGTAGCCGGTGGCCGTGCGGCCCTTGAGGGCCGTGGTCGAGCAGAGGACCCACGGCCCGTGACAAATCGCCGCCAGCGGCTTGCCCTGGGCATGGAGGTCGCGGACGAGCCTGAGCATCGGCTCGCTGCGGCGGACGTAGTCCGGGGCGAACCCGCCGGGGATGACGCAGGCCGCGAACCGGTCCGCGGACACGTCGGCGGCGGCCACATCAGCCTTGGCCGGGTAGCCGAGTTTGCTCGGGTAAACCTTCCCGGCCTCCGGCCCGACCAGAACCACTTCGCACCCGGCCTCCCGGAGCCGGTAGACCGGGTACCAGACCTCCAACTCCTCGTACTTCTGCTCGACCAGGACGGCGACGCGGGCGCCGGGCGGGACCATCGGGGACTCCGGGGATGAAGACGGGGTAGGTCAGCGGTTCCACCGCCTGCCGAGCAGGAGCGAGACCAGGAACACGGTGGCGACCGGCTCGCCCTTGACCCGGTCCCACGCCGCGAACGCCCGCCCCACCTGCCGGACGAAGGCGAGAGTGTCGGGGCGGTTGAAGGCGGCGGTGGTGTCGTAGTCGGCGGCGTGGCGGGCCGGCTGGAGGTCGAGGAAGGCCTGCGCCACGGACACGAGATCCGGGGGAGTGGTCGCCGGCACAAGCGTCCGGAGGGGGTCGCGGAACCGGCCCGACGCGAACGGCTCGCACGCATCCCTCATGTCGGTGTGGCCGAACGCCCGCGGGACGAGCCCGCGAAGCCCCGGGTCGGTGACGAGGGCCGCGGTCGCTTCACGGACGAAGAGGTGGAACAGGGCATAGTACGCGGTCGACACCGCCCGCCGGAGGTCGGCTTGCGTCGGCCGGTTCTGGTTCCGGCGGGTGAGGTAGCCGGCGGTTTCCAACAGCTCGGCGGCGAGGCTCACGCGGCACCGCCGGCGAGCGCCGCCTTCGCCTCGGACTCCGGCCGGAAGCGGACGTAGGGGATGCGGCCGCTTCCGAGTTTGGCGAGGGCCTGCCACGCCCGGTCCCGGAACCCGTCGGCGAAGTCCTGGAACTCGTCCGACTCGGGGTCGGCGTCGTCCCGGATGACGACCCAGGCCCGGACGGCGGGGGCCCCAGTCCAATCGTTATCCAGGTCGTAGTCGAGGGCGAGAACGAAGTCCGGCACCGGAACCGCCCAGAGCGCCCGGACCAGCGCCTCCCCTTCCGGTTCGGTGAAGTGTTCGGCGACCGCCGCCAACACCCCGGCCAGCAGACCGGCGGCCTGCCGGATCTCATCCGGGGTTGGCTGGCGACCAGAGAGTTCGATCGCCGTCGCCCGGAATTGGTCCATCCGGGCCAGTACGTCCCGCCCGTCGGCTTCCGGCGGGAGGATGAGCCGATCGTGGGCCAGCTCATAGACCACCTCCGGGGTGAGCCACAGATCCCGTGAAGCCGTCCACCGGGCGACCACCCGGGAGTCGCCGGCCGTGCCGGCGGCGAGGGCGGCCGCGGCCGTCCGGATGATGTGATCGAAGTCTTTGGCCGCCATCGGTATGCTCCCCCGGTGGTTGACCCCGGTATCATACCCGGGCCAGCTCCTCGTCCACCAACCGGCGGACGGCCTCGTTCGGGGCCCCCTTGTTGGCCCGCATCACCGCCCCGACGATCGCCCCCTTCGCCGCCGCCTTCCCGGCCTTGAAGTCGGCCACCGCCTTCGGGTTCGCGGCCACCGCCGCCGCCACCGCCGCCCGCAACGCCCCCTCGTCCAGCTCCTGCGGCTTGATCCCGGTCGCCTCCATCGCCGCCGTTAGCTCGACGCCATGTTCGAGCATGTGCCCCAGTAGGTCGACCCGGTCCTGCTTGGTCAGCGGGGCGGTCCGCGTCACGAAGTCGGCGAACGCCCCGGCCGGGACCGGGAAGTCGCCGATCTCCTCGTTCCGGGCTGACAGGGCCGGGAACACGAGATCGGCGATCCGGTTGGCGGCCGCCTTCCCGTCGCCGACGGCCGCCACCACCGCCTCCAGGTACGCCACCACCGGCCGGCCCTTGGCCACGAACACCCCGGCGTCGTATGCCGACAAGCCATACCGCGACTGGAGCCGGGCTCGCTGGGCCCGCGGCAGTTCGCCCAAGTCGGCGCGGACCGCCTCGACCTGCTCGGCCGTGACGACCACCGGGACCAGGTCCGGGTCCGGGAAGTACCGGTAGTCGGCCGCCTCCTCCTTGTGCCGCTGGACCTCGGCCCGGCCGCGGGCGTCGTCCCACCCGGCCGTCGACTTCTTGACCTTGCCGATCCGGTAGCCGTCCGGGTCGGCCCGGAACGCTTCGTACTGCCGGGCCGCCTCGTACTGGATGGCCCGGCCGACCGCCCGGAAGCTGTTCAGGTTCTTCACCTCGGTCAGCGGCGTCGCCGCGACCGTCCCGTCCGGCTGCGGGACGTGGACGTTCACGTTCGCGTCGCACCGCAGGCTGCCCTCCTGCATCTCGCAGTCGGAGACGCCCAGCTCGCGGAGCATCAGACGGACCTCCTCCAGGAACGCGACCGCCTCCTCGGCCGAGTTCAGCTCCGGCCGGGTGACGATCTCCAACAGCGGCGTCCCGGTCCGGTTCAGGTCCACCCGCGTGTCCCCGCCCCGGCCGGACTCGTCGTGCAGGTTCTTCCCGGCGTCCTCCTCCAGGTGGGCCCGGATGATCCCCACCCGCTTCGGCCCGGCGGGGGTGTCGACCTCCAGCCAGCCGTCGTGGCAGACCGGCAGGTCGTACTGGCTGACCTGGTAGTTCTTCGGCAGGTCCGGGTAGAAGTAATTCTTCCGGTCCCACTTGGTGAACCCGGGCGGCTGCCCGTGGTGGGAGGCAACCTCGCAGTTGAGGGCCAGCCCGGCCTTCAGGGCCAGCCGGACCGCCTCCCGGTTCATCACCGGCAGCGACCCCGGCAGCCCCAGGCAGACCGGGCAGGTGGCCGTGTTCGGCGGCAGGCCGAACCGGTTCGGGCAGCCGCAGAAGAGCTTGGTCCGGGTCAGCAGTTGGACGTGGACTTCCAGCCCGACCACGGTCGTGTACGGCTCGGCCATCGGCTCACCGGTGCGGGAGGCGGGACACCGGGTTAAGACATGAAGTCGGGCGGCGGGTTCAAGCCTCCTCCCGGGCCCGGATGCGGCGGCCGACCCGGTTCACCCCGGCCTCCCCGAACACCGCCCCGGCCAGCAGCCCCAATACCGTCAGGCCGAGGACCAGTTCCCCCCGGCGGAGGGCCGGCACCCGGCCGAGGATCAGGACGCCGAGGCCGAACCCGAGCACGGCCCCGCCCCCGCCGTACACGAGCACCTCGACCAGTCCGCGGCGGTCCGGGTCCGGGACGACCCTCCCGACCGGCGGGGCACCCCGACCCGGTTGCGGCACGAACAGACGAACCGCTCGCCACGCCGGGCGTCGCCCACCCCGTACCCCTTGTTGCAGAACCAGCACCGGAAGCGGGTTACGGCCGGCCGGCCCCGACCCACAGCTTGTCGGCCTCCCGCCGGGCGTCGGCCCAGGCCCGCCAGGCCGCCGGGTCCGGCACCCCACCGGCGTCGAGCAGCCCGAGCAGCCGGTCGAGCGACCGCACCCGGGCGTCGGCGAACGCC
>JAIEQO010000606.1 GCA_019747655.1 Gemmataceae bacterium
CCGGCGGGGACCAGGTGATGAGCGAGGAGGACGAGGAGCGGGAGGAGGAGCCGCCGGGGCGGTGAGGGTGGGGTCTCTTTCCGTCTTCCCCCTTCCTTCCGAGTGGAGGGGGCCGGGGGGAGGGGTCTCTTTCCTGAAATCCCGCCGCCCGGCCGCCGTTACGTCAGCGGGCCGCGGGAGCCGCGGCCGTCCCCTCCCGAGGCCCCGCCATGTCGTTCCGCACGCTCGCCCCGGCCGTGGTCGCCCTGGTGCTGTCCGCCGGCCCGGCCGGGGCCGCCGACGGCAAGGTGAGCGGCACCGTCGTCCTGAACGGCAAGCCGCTGGCGGCCGGGCGGGTGCTGTTCCACCTCCCCGACGGCGAGTTCGTCGGGGCGAAGGTGAAGGACGGCCAGTACACGATTTCCCGGGTCCCGACCGGGGCCCGGAAGGTGACAGTCGAGGGGGCCGGGGTGCCGGCCAAGTTCGCCTCCGAGGAGACGGCCGGGCTGACCGCGGAGGTCAAGGCCGGGGCCAACGCCTTCGACCTCAACCTCGCCCCGCGGTAGGGCCGTCGATTCACGGAGGGCGATCCGATGTCCGGCACCCTGCGGGCCGGGGCCGCGGTCCAGATGATACTCGGGGCCGGCGGGTTCCTGGCGACCCTCGGGTTCTACGGCTGGTGGTTCCTGCGGACGTGGCCGGACGCCCGGGACTTCCCCGCGGTCGGGGCGTTCGGGCTGGCACTGGTGTTCGCCCTCCTGTTCAACTTCGGCGGGATGCTCTGGATGACGGTCGACGCCACCTACCGGCCGAGGCCCCGGCCCGCCGCCCCCCCGGCTTCCCCCGCCGGCTGAACCGCCCCATCCCACCGGCCGATCTAAACTTGGCGGGCCGCCGCGGTTTGCCCGCGGAAATCCGTCGGGCATACGATAACCGGGCCAACGCCCCGGCCCGCCGCCCGTTTACCCCTCTGGCTAGGAGAACTGGCATGACCCGCCGGCCCGCCCCCGCGGCGAGTGCCCTCGCGCTGATGATGTTCACCCTCGACCTGCCGGCGTTCGCCGGCGACCCGCTCCCGGAGGCCCCGACCACCGGCACCGCCAAGTTCGACCCGGCCGACGACGCCAAGCACGCCGTCCCGGACCGCTACCGGCTGCCGGCCGCCGAGTTCCCGTACAAGCTGGCCCCCCGGTTCGTGATGCGGCACGCCGGGGTCACGGTTTATGACCTGACGTTCCCCTCCCCGGCCCCGTCCGGGAACCGGGCGAACGACACCGTCCACGCCGAGTATTTCGTGCCCCAGGGGGCTTCCCCGGACGCGAAGGTGCCGGCCGTGCTGATCCTCGACATCCTGGACGGGCGGGCGGTGGTGGCCCGCGGCCAGGGGGTGTGGCTGGCCCAACACGGGGTCGCCGCCCTGTTCGTGTACATGGCCCACTACGGCCCCCGGCGGGACGGCACGGAACGGCTGCTGTCGATGGACTTCGACCGGTCGATGGCCGGCATCCGCCAGACGGTCCTCGACTGCCGGTACGCGGCCGCCTGGCTGGCCGCCCGGCCGGAGGTGAAGGCGGACGAGCTGGGCCTCGTCGGCACCAGCCTCGGGAGCATCGTCGGGGCGAACGTGGCGGCCGCCGAGCCGCGGCTGCGGAACGTCTGCCTGTTGCTCCCGGCCGGCGGGCTGGTCGATGCGTTCTACGACCACCCCCGGGCCAAGCCGTACACCCAGGCGCTCGACCTGATCGGCGGGCGGGAGATGATCAAGAAGGCGATCGCCCCGGCCGACCCGCTGACCTATGCCCCGCAGCTCAAGGGGAAGAACCTGCTGCTGTTGGCCGCCAGCCGGGACGACATCCTGCCGCCGAAGTCGGCCCTGGCCTTGTGGGAGGCGACCGGGAAGGGGAAGATCGTCTGGTACGACAGCACCCACGTCGGGGCGGCGGGCTACGCCGTCCCGGCCCTGAAGGCGGTTACGGAACACGTCAAGCGGTAGCGGCGGGGGCGGCCGCGGTGGCCGGTCCCCCGCTCCCGCATCGGGAGGACCGGTTCATGGTGCAGACGCTTCTGGTGGCGGCGCTGGCCGGCGGGCTGGCGGCCGGGCCGCGGGACGACGGGGCGGCGAAGGTCGTCCGGGCCCTCGGACAAAAGGTCGCCGCCCCGGCCGGGGACGTGGGCAAGACCCCCCTGGCCGACGTGCTCCGCCACCTGGGCCGGGCCCACGACCTGACCTTCATCGTCAACAACACGGCGTTCGAGAACCCGGCGTCCCTGGCCGAGGCCAAGGCCGCCCTGCCGGCCACCGCCCGGCCGGACAAGCTCACCGTCGGCGGGTTCCTGGACGTCTACCTGCGGGCCTTGCCGGTCCCGGAGGGGGTGACGTACATCGTCCGCCCGGACTTCATCGAGATCACCAGCGCGGCCAAGGCCGAGGCCGAGGCCGACACCACGGCCAAGCTCGTCAACCTGCTCAACAACCAACCGGTCTCGCTGGGCGAGACCGACCTCCAGACGGCCCCGTTCCAGGACGTCATGCGGGAGCTGGCCCGCCGGTACGACCTCACCTTCGTCATCGACCCCACCGCGTTCGAGAACCCGGGGGTGGTGGGCGACGCCCGGGCGGCCAACCTGGCGGCCGCCCGGCTCGAAGGGCTGACTTTCGCCCAGTTCCTCCGCGTCTACCTCCGGGCCCTGCCGGTCCCGGAACAGCCGACCTATCTGGTCCGGAGTTGGGGGATCGAGATCACCAGCCGGGAGAAGGCCGTCCTCGAATCCGGGCTGGCCGAGGCGCTCGAGTTGGCCGGCGAGTCGGAGGAGCCGGGGGCGGTTGTCCGGGCCCAGGCCCGGGTCCGGCTGCCGCTGGTGTCGGTGGTGGCCGAGGACCGGCCGCTGGCCGATGTCCTCAAGGAACTGACCCGGGCGTACAACCTGAACCTGGTGGTCGACCGGGCGGCCCGGAACCAGGTCGGGGAGGCGAAGGTGTCGGCCCGGCTGCTGAACGTCCCGGCCGACACCGCCCTGGAGCTGCTGGCCGAGCAGGCCGGGCTGGGGGTCGTGCGGAAGGGGAACACGTTCCGCATCGGCGAGGGCGTGGGCGGAGCCCAGTAGCGGCCGCCGGCCCGGCCGGGTAGGATGGCCGGTGGTTTTCGCGAGCGCGGGCGGCGGTTTCGCCGTCTCCCCGGAAGGGAGACGGCGGGTGCCGTGGCCCCGCCCGGTCCCGTCAGGAGTCCGTCCGATGCGTAGTGCCGCCCTCGGGCTGTTCGCCGCCCTGGCCCTGGCCGCCCCGGCGGCCGCCGCCGACCCGGCCCCGGCCCCCGACCGGCTGGCCGACGCCCGCCGGGTGCTCGACGAGCCCGGCGACTTCGTGTACGACGCGACCACCCTGGCGGCGGTCGTCGCCGACCTGCGGGAGCGGGCCCGGGTGGGCATCACCCTGGACCCGGCCCTGGCCCAGTCCGGGATCGACCCGAACGGGCTGGCGGTGTCCGGGGTGAACCTGAAGGGGGCCAAGTTCCGGGACGGGCTGCGGGCCGTGCTGGAGCCGTTCGGGCTGCGGTTCGGGCTGACCCGGGCCGGGGTGTACATCTCGACCGAGGACGGGCTGACCGCCCGGCAGCTCCGGCAGCGGGTGGACGTGGACGGCGAGCCGGCCCCGTTCGCCGCCGCCGTCAAGAAGCTGGCCGCCGGGACCGGGGCGAACGTCGTCCTCGACCCCCGGCTGAAGGACCGGGCCGACACCCCGGTCGCCCTGAAGCTGGACGACGTGCCGCTGGAAACCGCCGTCCGCCTCCTGGCCGAGGTGGCCGACCTGCGGGCGGTGCGGCTGAACAACGTCCTGTTCGTGACCACCCGGGAGCGGGCCGAGAAGCTCCGCCCGGACGCCGACGGGCCGGTCCCGGCGAGCCCGGCCAACCCGTTCCTGCCGGGGGTGCCGGTGCCGCTCCAGATTCAGGGCGGGATCGGCGGGCTCAACCCGCCGCCGGCCGTCGAGGCCCCGCCGGTCGACAAGAACTGAACCGGACGCTTTTGTAGGGCCGGGTCGTGCTCCTCCAGCTCCTTCCGGGTGAACGGGAAGAAGTCGTTCCGGCCGAAGTACGCCTCGGACAGCTCGGCGAAGTACTCGGCCGGGTCGGTCAGGGCGTAGGCCCGCTCCTTCCGCCCGCCGGCCCGCTCGACCGACTCGTACAGTTTCCGCCCCTTCGCCTGCTTGTAGGCCGCCAGTAGCGGCGGGTGCTTCGCCCCGAGCACCGTGAAGTGGTAGGCGTGGGCCAGCTCGTGCAGGACCATCCACGGCTGGTCCTGGCGGGACCATTTCACGAAGTTCCGGGCGTTGTTGATCTCGACGGCGTGGACCTTGTCCGGGTTGTAGCCGTTCGCCCGGAGCCAGTCGGCGGCGACGTGGAACTCGGCCGCCCCGCCCGGCTTGGCCTCCCACTCGATCCAGATGCGGATCTGCTTCAGGGCCGCCAACGGCTTCGCCGGTACGGCCTTCGTGACCAATTCCAACTGGGCGTCAAGTTCGGCGAGGGCGGCCTTCGCCTCGACCGGGTGTTTGAGCACCGCCGGGTGGACGAGGACGGTGAAGCCGCGAATGTCCCGGATTTCGTAGGCGGCCGTCGGGGTGTAGCCCGGGGCGGGGAAGAGGAGGAGCAGGGCGAGGAGGGGCATGGGCGACTCCGCGTGTTCCCTGCCAGGGGTTTGCACCCCTGGCTACAAGCGATCGCCGCTCCGCGGCTCAAGACGGTGCGGTCAGATCGGAGTCCCGGAGGGACGACCGACGGTAGCCAGGGGCGCGAGCCCCTGGCCGAGCCGCCACCGCCGCCCGGCCGGCTGCTCGCGGACGACCTCGTTGTACAGGGTATCCCGCTCGACCGGGACCCGGCCTGCCTCCTCGATCAGCCGGCGGAGGTCGGCCACCCCCAGCTCCTGCGGCGAGTCGCTCCCGGCCGCGTGGTAAATGGTCTCGTGGACCACCGTGCCGTCGATGTCGTCGGCCCCCCACGACTGGGCGACCTGGGCGATCTTCACCCCCAGCATCTGCCAGTAGGCTTTGACGTGCGGGAAGTTGTCCAGCATCAGACGGGAAACCGCCATCACCTTCAGGTCCGTGAGCCCGGACGGCTTCGGGATGCCCCGGCCGAGGTCGTTGTTGTCCGGGTGGAAGGCGAGCGGGATGAACGTCTGGAACCCGCCGGTGACGTCCTGCAACTCCCGCAGCCGGACGAGGTGGTCGATCCGGTGCTCGGGCTTCTCGATGTGGCCGTAGAGCATGGTCGCGTTCGACCGCCCGCCGAGTTCGTGCCACTCCCGGTGGACCCGGAGCCACTGGTCGGCGTCGGCCTTGTAGTCACAGATTTCCGAGCGGACTTCCGGGTGGAAGATTTCGGCCCCGCCGCCGGGCAGGCTCCCCAGCCCGGCCTCCTTCATCTCGGCCAGAAGCTCCCGGGTCGGCCGCTTCGTCAACCGCTCGAACCAGTCCCACTCCACGGCCGTCCACGCCTTCAGGTGGAGGTCGGGGAACTCGCGGTGGATGTTCCGGATGATGCCCAGATACCACTCGTAGGGGAGCTGGTGGTGCAGCCCGCCGACGATGTGGAGTTCGGTCGCCCCTTGTTCGGTGGACTCCCGGGCCCGGCCGACGATCTGCTCGTCGGTCATGACGTACCCCTTGGGCGACTTCAGGTCGGCCCGGAAGGAGCAGAACTTGCACCGGTAGACGCAGACGTTGGTCGGATTGAGGTGCTGGTTGACGTTGTAGTAGGTGACGTTCCCGTTCTTCGTCTCCCGGACGTGGTTGGCCAGCTCCGCCAAGGCGAACGGGTCGGCGTGGGCGTCGAGGAACAGCCCGTCCTCGGCCGTCAGCCGGGCGCCGGCGAACACCTTCTCGCGGACGGCGGCGAGCCGGGGGTCGGCGGGGGCGGGCATCGGCGGTCCTCGGCG
>JAIEQO010000838.1 GCA_019747655.1 Gemmataceae bacterium
CGGGGCTACGGGGCCGCCCCGCTCGTACTGGTCCCGGCCGGCGGCCGGCCCCCCGCCCCGGCTGATCTCGTCCACGACCGCCGCCCTGTCCGGGGCGGTGCCGGTCCCCCCGTCCGTTTCTCTCGCCGCCCAAGGAGTGCTGTCCGCCATGCGCACCGCCAAACTGCAACTGACCGCCGCCGTCGTGGCCTCCGCCGGGCTGCTCGGGCTGGCCGGGGCCGGGACGTACACCGTCCTGGCCCAGGACAAGGGGCCGGCCCCGAAGGCCGGCACAGTCCCGCCGGCCCCGCCGGCCCCGCCGAAGGCCGACCCGGCGGCCGGGCAGGAGGACCCGGCCACCGTCACCGCGTTCCCCGCTCTGGATCCGAAGAGCCTGGAAGACTTGGTCGCCAACTGCCCGAATCTGTTCGGCGGGAAGGACGTACCGATCGGCCCGACGGACGACCCCCTCGTGCGGCTGAAGAAGGCCCGACTGAACGCCGTGGTCGCCGAGTTCCGGCTGCTGCGGCAGCGGCTGGAAGCCGGCCAGTATGCCGTTGTCGACATGAACCGGGCCGTGCTCGACGCCGCCGGGCGGGCCGCGGCGGCGGCCGCCGACCTCTACGGCCGGGACCTCCGGTCGGCGCGGCCCTGGGCCGTCGAGCGGGTCCGGGTGGCGAAGTGGTGCGAGCGGGTTGCCGCCGCCCGGGCGGCGGCCGCCGCCGATCCGGCGGACGTGCTACCCCGGGCCCGGTACGCTCGGCTAGACGCCGAGGTCAGTCTGCTCAAGCTCGACGAGGAGGCCAAGCGGCCGAACTACTGACCGCGTGGCCGGCCCCTCGCCCGCCGGTCCCGCGGATTTTCCTCCGGTTGGGGCTTCCACCCGGCCGACCTGTGTGCATAACTTGACGGTACATCCCGCCGGGCAACGGCTTGCCCGCGGGTCGCGCCGCCAAACCGCCCCCAGCCAGCCGGAGGTCCGTTCCGTGGCCCACGTCGTCACCGCCCCCTGCAACGAGTGCAAGTACACCGACTGCTGCGTCGTCTGCCCGGTGGAGTGCTTCTACCAGGACGCGACGATGCTCTACATCGACCCGCAGGACTGCATCGACTGCGAGGCGTGCGTCCCGGAGTGCCCGGTCGAGGCCATCTACGCCGAGGCCAACACCCCGAGCCAGTGGCAGAGCTACATCCAGCTCAACGCCGACAAGTCGGCCGCCCTCAAGGGGTCGGGCGGGCACATCACCGAGAAGCAGGACCCGCTCGAAGGCCCGGGCTGCGCGAAGAAGTAGCCCGGCCCCGGCCGGCCCGCTCGCCGCCGGACGCCGGCCCCCGCCTATCATGAGGCGGGGGCCGGCGTCCGGCGTTTCGGGATTCGCCGCGGCGGGCTTGACGCCAGGCCGTTCATAGTGTACATATGATTGGTAGCAACGAGCTTCGCCGACGACCCGCCCCGTCCGACGGCACATCGGACCGATGCGATAGACAGGATCGCCCGCCAAAACTCCGAAGTGGCGACCGGTGAACAGGTTCGGGAGCAGATTGGGGGGCGAGCACAGCAGGGACATCGTGCGGGCCGTTCGGTCTAACGTGTTGTCGTGGTGGTTGTTAAGTTTGCCTGCTTCGAGCCGAAAAATGACCCCCCCGGGGGGGTTAGGGATACCAGGTCAGCCGATGACGGGCGTTCTCCTGATCCAGCTTGGCACCCCGGATGCCCCGACCTACCGCGGGCTCTTCCCGTACCTCCGCCAGTTCCTGTCCGACCGGCGGGTGATCGAAGTCCCCCGGGCCGTCTGGCTGCCGCTGTTGTACGGCCGCATCCTGCCGTTCCGGTCCGGGGCGTCGGCCGCCAAGTACCGCCGCATCTGGGACCCCGAGACCGGGTCGCCGCTGATGCACTACACCAAGCGGCAGACGGAGCTGCTGAAGGAACACTTCCCGGACGTGCCGGTCCGGTTCGGGATGATGGTCGGCAACCCGCCGGTGCGGAAGGCGGTCTCGGAGCTGGTGGCGGGGGGGGTGGACAAGCTGATCGCCCTGCCGATGTTCCCGCAGTATTCTGCGACGACCTTTGCCAGCGCCACCGACGCCCTGTTCGGGGCCTTGATGAAGGAGCGGCGGGTCCCGGCCGTCCGGGTCGTCCCGCCGTACTACGACCACCCGGCCTACCTGGATGCTCTGGAAGCCGTCCTCCGCGACGATTTGGCGACCCTGCCGTGGGAGCCGGAGCACGTCGTCGTCAGCTTCCACGGCATCCCGCGGAAGTACGCCCAGCGGGGCGACCCCTACGCCACCCACGTCGTCCGCACGACCCAGGCTCTGGTCGGGCGGATGGGCTGGCCCCGGGGCCGGTGGACGCAGACGTACCAGTCGCGGTTCGGCCGGTCGCCGTGGCTCAAGCCGTACACCGACGACGTGCTCGAAGACCTGGCGAAGAAGGGCGTGAAGAAGGTGTTCGTGGCCCTGCCGGGGTTCACCGCCGACTGCCTGGAGACGGTGGACGAGATCGGCCGGGAGAGCCGCGAGGTGTTCCTGCACGCCGGCGGCGAGGAGCTGCACAACGGCCGCTGCCTGAACGACCACCCGCGGTGGATCGAGGCGATGGCCCGGATCGTCCGGGACGAGGGGACCGGGTGGCTGGCGTAGGGTCAACCGGCCCGCACCCATTCCTCCGCCTCGGCCGGGCCTCCCGCGGCGGCGGGGCGGTCCGCTCCCGCTGCCGCTGCTCGGCCCGCTCGCGGTAGAACGAGCTCATGTACTTCTCCGGGACCGGCGCCCCACGCTCCTCCCAGTCCTGGTACGCCTGCATTCGCTCGTGGTGCGGCAGGTCCCACCCCGGGTTCTCCCCGGGGGCCGGCGGGATTATTCCCCCGGGCCGCCGCACGATCGAGATGCCGACGCACAGGTTGCTGTAGTGCGGGCCGCTGTCCAGCCGCAGTCGGACCTCGTCACCCTCCCGGACGTCGGCCAGCCGGTACGAGTAGTCCGCCCCGAGCCACGGCCGGTACTTCCCGTCCTCCAGCTCGGTCCCGACCCAGAACCGGCGGGGCGGCTCGTCGGCCCGGCGGACGGTCCGGGTCCGCCCCCACCAGTCGGTCTCGGTGAACCCGCCCCGGGTGCGGGTGAACCGGACGGCGTTCCGCCGTCCCCGGTGCGACCACGGCTCCCACAGGTCCACCGGCCAGCCGGTATGGGTTACGACCGTCCCCGTCCAGTCGGACTCGACACGCCCCGGGTTCCGCATCCCGACAATGAGGCACTGGAGGACAATCTCATCCGGCCCCACGGCGAGCACCCGGCCCCAGCAGCCTGGGAGGTGCCACAGTGGCCGCGGCGGGGGGGCCGTGGGGCGGGCGGGCACCTCAGCTACCAACCCGGTGGCCGCGGAAAGCAGGATGCCATAAAGCATGCCGACCTCCTGAACGCGCCTGCGGGTGATCACCGTCATGTGTAGGGCCGGCTGTGCCGGCCGGCACAGCCGGCCCTACGGATACTACGGCTTCCGCACGAGCCTGCGGGTGATCGCCGCCGGTTTAGCGGGGTTTGAACTCGATGCCGAGGGAGGTCCCGAGGGTCCGTGCGTTCAGCTCCTGGTTCTGCGCGGGGGTCTCGAACCCGACCGTGGTGTTCGGCTGCGCGTACTGCAGGTCGTTCGCCTCGATGACCCACCAGGTTGCGGTCAGGTACGGCCCGCCGGCGAGGTTGGCGTATCTCGGCCCGAGGACGGCCCCGCCGGCCCCGCCAGTGATGGTGAACTTGCCGTTCGACCTCCACACGTCCTGGCCGCGATTGTTGTTCAGGTCGTAGCCGATGCCCGGGCGGTACACCCCGCCGGACCAGACCACGTCGCCGGTGACGCGGAGGGTCACGAACCGGTGCTCGTTCGGGGCCGGCGGCGCGGAGAGGGCGTAGGCCGGGTCGGAGAGGGCCACGTCCCCGCCGGCGACCGCCATCTTCCCCTTGATCAGGACCTCGTCTTCGGGCCGCGCGTACTGCCCCCGCATCAGGGCGGCCGTCCGGAACCGGCCGCCGGTCCCGACGTACAACCCGCCGTTCTTGGCGTCCAGGGTGTTCGAGTTGTCGATCACCAGCGTCCCATCCTGCCCGACGGCCACCGAGCTGTTCCCGTACAGGAGGCCGGACGCCCCGTTGGCCGTGAACGTGCCTGGCCGGAAGGATTCTTCCGGGTCCGACCCGTGGATGCGGGGCAGCCCCCCGCCGTTGACCAGGACGGGCAGGTCGGACCGCCCGTTCCAGGCGTCCCAGCGGCTGTTCGGGCCGCTGATCCGGTGGAACTGCGTCAGGGCCGCCCCCCCGACCTCGGCGAGGATGCCGCCGATGACCGTAGCGATCTGCCTGACCTGAGCCCCGCTGGCCACGTCGACCGGGACATCCTGGGTCAGCAGCACGGTCCCGGCCAGGAGGGTCAGGGCGGCCTGGTTGTCGAGCGTCAGGGCGTCCCCGGACCGGAGCGTCCCGCCGCCCGGGTCGATCGTCCCGGTGGCGGTCGAGCCGGTCAGCCGCAGCCGGGCCGCGACCGGGCCGGTGTTCAGCCGCCCGCCGGACCAGTCCAGCCGGCCGGTCACGGTCAGGGTGGTGTTCGCCCCCTGGGCGATGTCCCCGGTCCGCAGCTCGAGCGCCCCGGTCGTGACGGCCGGGCCGATGGTGAGCGGCCCGGCGTACCCGTCGGTCAGGCGGATCGAGTTGACCTGGGGGCTGCCCTGGCCCACACGCACGGCCGGGACTGGGACACCGCGTGGACGTAGTGCAGGTCGTCCCCGGGCCCGGGCGGGTCCCACGGCCGGGCCCCGAGGGAGGCCGGCGGGGCCGAGGTCGGGGTGACCACCCAGTTGGCCCCGGGCACGGTCGGCCCGCCGCCCGGCGGGCCGACGGTGTTCACGAACCGGCTGTTCTGGTCCCCGACCCACCAGTAGTGGGCCGGCACCTCCCGGGCCTCCAGCTGCTCGAACCCGAGCGGCCGGGGCCGCCGGGCCGGGCGGGCGAACAGGGCGGCGGCGAGCTTGCGGATGTTGAACACGGGCGGCTCCTCGGGCTGGCGGAAGTGGGGTCGGACCTGACCACGCCGATCGGACCGCCGCAGTCTACCGGAGCGGAAACGCCGGTACTGACTTCCGCCGAGATTCGCCCGATCTTTTGCCAGAACTTCTCCCGTAACTACCACACCGGCCTGCGTCCGACGAACCCCATTCCGGGTAAAGCGTCCGCCGGGTCACGGACCGGACACCGATTCCGGGTCGGTCCGGTTGGTTTTTTCCGGATGTCAGCCAATTTGCGACCCCGGCCTCAACATTCCGGCGAGGGTCACAACCGGTCGTCGACCACGAACCGCCCTGGATGTCTCCATGACCAAGTGTCCGGTCAAGGCTCCCGGCCCGCGGCTACCTCGTCACGGGCCGTCAACCCTGGAAAGCCCCCCGCCGTGTCAGTCGTCGAGCGGGAACAGCTTCCTGATCTCGGCCTCGGTCGGCCGCCGGCCGTACTCGCACACCTCGAACGCCTCGGCGTGTTTCACCGCCTTCCCCCGCTCCGGGCCGTACCACTTCACCAGCGCCTCCCGGTACTGGTCGGCGGCATCGGCGTCCCGCTTGGCCCAGTAGTGCTCCTTGCGGAACCACGCCTTCCGGGCCGCCGGGTCGGACGCCGGCGGGACACGGCGGAACTCCTCCTCGGTCCCCAGCGCCCCGCCCTCGTGGATTTGCGACTCCAACTCGTGCAGTGCGTCGAGCTTCGTCTCGATCACGTCGTCCAGCGACACGGCGATGTCCGGGCGGAACCGGTACGGCTTCTGGAAGCCGTCGCTGCTGTACAGGAACACCGGGTTGGCCTTCAGCGGCGGGGCGTCCGGGCAGAACTGGGGGACGGCCACCATGTACGCCGCGTCCTGGACCAGCACCCCGACGTACCGGTGGTCCGGGTGGTAGTCCCACGG